>NZ_JBSPTO010000017.1:0-128196 GCF_053850215.1 Mesorhizobium sp. f-mel | reverse complement strand
CCCCGCAACCAAATACCCAAAACGGCCCGCCTCAGTGCGGGCCGTTTTGCGTTTGCGGCCTGCCGCGGTTGAGTTTGGCATCTACGGCATCGACGGCGCCCGCTACCGCAGGCTTTCCAGCTCGCGGATTCGTTTGGCGCCGTCGGCCTCGAGCTGCCGGGTGACGGCACCGATCAGCGTTTCGGCAACGACGAAAAGGGCCGCCGAAGAGTCCCAGGCCGAGGGCACGGCGGTGCGCCCGGCGATGACATGGCGGGCGAAGCGAGCGATCGGCGACAGCCACTGGTCGGTGAACAGCACGATCTGCACGCCGCGCTGATGCGCCGTCTCGGCGAAACGGACCAAGCTGTCCTGGTAGCGCCTGATGTCGAAGATCACCAGCACGTCCCGCTTTCCCATGTCGATCAGCCGGTCGCGCCAGACGCTTTCCTGTCCGGCGAGGTGAAAGACATTGGGCTGGATGATGGCGAGGTGGGCGGCCATGTAGCGCGCCAGTGGATCGGTGAAGCGGCCACCGATCAGGAAGGTCTTGCCGCGCCGGTCGGCAAGCTTTGCGACGATGTCGGCAAGCTGTTTGTCGGACAGGTGCCTGAACGTCTCGCGCATGTTGTCGAGCGTCGCCTCCAGCATCGGCGACACTGCGCCGCCGTTCGGCGATGGCGGGTTGAGCGTCCGTGACGCCGGCGACTGCAGTTGCGCCGCCAGCTCGTCCTGCAGCGCCGACTGAAATTCCGGGTAGTTCTGCAAGCCGAGCCGGGCGACGAAACGCAGGATGGTCGGCGAGGAAACGCCGGCGGCAGCTGAGAACTCGGCGACCGTCTTCAGGCCGATCAGCGGGTAATTGGCGATCAGCGTTTGCGCCGCGCGGCGCTCGCCCGCCGGCATCGTGCCGATGCGGTCCGAGATCAGTTCGGCAATGCTCGAAATCATCTTTTGCCACCCTGGCCGTTTTGCCGAAATCGCATATGACCCGAAATCGCGTTTGACAAAGCCGGATAAACTGTATGAAATCATCCACAGGGACGCAATGAGACAAAATACGTAATATACGATACAGCGCTCCCCGGGGACTGAAAACAATGGAGACAGCACGGCCCGCCAGCCTTGCATCGCCTGAAACCGTGAGGGTGACGAACCCTGGCGGATCGAGCCCTTTCGTGCTGACCTGCGATCACGCCTCCAACTTCCTGCCGCCGGAATTCGGAACGCTCGGCCTTGCTGCCGGAGAGCTTTCCCGCCACATCGCCTGGGACCCCGGCGCGCTCCCGGTCGCCCGCCGCATGGCCGAGGCGCTTGACGCCACGCTGGTCGAGACCCGCATTTCGCGCCTTGTCATCGACTGCAACCGGCCACTGGACGCGCCCGACCTGGTGCCGCCGGTCAGCGAGACCACGGCCATTCCGGGCAATACCGGCCTGTCGGAAAAGCAGCGCGCCGCGCGCATCGCTCTGTCCTGGCAACCCTTCCATGATGCGGTCGCGAGTATCATCAACAAAAGGCTGGCGCGCGGGTTCGAGACGCGGCTGGTTTCAATCCATTCCTTCACCCCGGTCTACAAAGGTATGAGCCGGCCCTGGCACATCGGCATCATCCATGACGAGGATCGCCGGCTGGCAGCGCCGCTTGTCGCCGCGCTGCAGCGACTCGCCGGCGTCACGGTCGGCATCAACGAACCCTATTCGCCGGCCGACCGCGTCTATTTCACGCTGGAACGGCACGCGCGTCCGCGGGGGTTACCCTGCGCGATGATCGAAATCCGCAACGACGAAATATCCGACGAAGCCGGGCAGCGAAAATGGGCGGATCTGCTCACGGGGATCTTTTCCGATCTCGAGCCGTCATCCGGTTCCCAGGGATCTGGCCGGCGCGGGCTCGGCCATCCGGTGGAACCGGTCAACTGACAAGAAGAAGGGGACTTTCACATGGCAGGCGGTAATACGAAGCAAGTCGGCAGCGTCGCCTACGCGAAGCGCGACAAATCTTATTTCGAGGACCGGCAACTGGTGCGTCACGCCAATGTCTGGCATCTGTGGGCGCTCGGCGTCGGTGCCGTCATATCGGGACATTTTTCGGGCTGGAATTTCGGATTCGGGACGGGCGGCTGGGGCGGCATGCTGGTGGCCGGCATCATCATTGCCATCATGTATATCGGCCTCGTCTTCTCGATCGCCGAGATGAGCCCGGCTTTGCCGCACACCGGCGCTGCATACTCCTTCGCCCGGACGGCGATGGGGCCATGGGGCGGCTTCATCACCGGACTTTGCGAAAACGTCGAGTATGTTGTGACGCCCGCCGTCATCGCCTTCTTCATTGGCTCCTACATGGGAGGCATCTGGTCGGTCGCCTTTCCCGACTCCAGCGTCTGGCCACCACTTTGGTGGCTGGTGACCTATGCCGTGTTCCTGGCGCTGAATATTTTCGGCGTCGCGCTGTCCTTCCGCGTCACCCTGGTCGTGACGCTGCTGTCGCTCGCCGTGCTGATCGTATTCTGGATCAGCGCCATTCCGAGCATGGACTTTTCGCGCTGGGCGCTGAACATCGATGTCGGCCCGGACGGAGCGGCGATGGAACTTCCCGAAGGCAATGGCTCGATGTTCCCGTTCGGCTTCTCGGGCGTGCTGGCGACGCTGCCCTTCGCGGTGTGGTTGTTCCTGGCGATCGAGCAGCTTCCGCTGGCGGCCGAAGAATCGGTCGACCCCAAGCGCGATATGCCGCGCGGCATTATCGCCGGCATGCTGACGCTGATCGTCTCGGCCTTCATGATCGTGCTGCTCAACCCGTCGGTCGTCGGAGTCGGTTCCTTCAAACTCGCCACTTCCGGCGAGCCTTTGCTTGACGGGTTCCGGGCGATTTATGGCGACTCGGGCGCAGTGCTGCTCGGCCTCATCGCGCTGATTGGGTTGATCGCAAGCTTCCACACCATCATTTTCGCCATGGGCCGCCAGGTCTATTCGCTGAGCCGCGCGGGCTATTTCCCGTCGGCGCTGTCGGTGACCCACAAATCCTACAAGACTCCCTATGTGGCGATGTTTGCGGGCGCCATCGTCGGCTTCGGCATCATGCTGATCATGTGGTTCGCGCTTGGCGGCGATACGGCCGGTTCGCTCATCGGCTCGGTGTTGCTGAACATGGCGGTGTTCGGGGCGATGTTCTCCTACATCCTGCAGGCGGTGTCCTTCATCATGCTGCGTCAGAACCAGCCGAACATGGAGCGTCCTTATCGCAGCCCGCTCGGCGTCCCGGGCGCCGTGCTGACGATCGTCATCGGCGTGGTCACCCTGCTCTACCAGATTCAGGACGCGAACTTCACCAAGGGCGTGGTGTGGGTGGCGCTGTGGTTCGCCATCGCGATCGTCTATTTCGGGCTGGTCGGCCGTCACAAGCTGATCCTGTCGCCGGAAGAAGAGTTCGCGCTGGAGCACGCGCAGAAAGCCTGACCTGTCTCGAACCCAAAAACACCCGGCCGCTTCTCGCGGCCGGGTCCAGATTTGAACTCTCGAAGCGCCACAAAGGCGGCGGAGCTTGCAAGAATGGCCGGAAATTTTTCGTTCGATCAGTTGAAGAAAGCGGTCTCCAGCGGGGAGGTCGACACGGTGCTCGCCTGCATCGTCGACATGCAGGGGCGGCTGGCGGGAAAGCGGTTCCTGGCCCAGTATTTCGTCGATTCCGCCCATGATGAGACGCATGGCTGCAACTATCTATTGGCCGCCGACATCGATATGGAGCCGGTGCCCGGCTATAAGGCGGCGAGCTGGTCGAAGGGTTACGGCGACTTCATCATGAAGCCCGATTTGTCGACGCTGCGGCGCATTCCATGGCTGGAAAAGACGGCGCTTGTGATCTGCGACGTGCTCGACCACCACACCCATGATGACCTGCCGCATTCGCCGCGCGCCATCCTGAAGAAGCAGGTCAAACGGCTGAGCGAGCGCGGCTATATCGGCTATTTCGCCTCCGAGCTCGAATTCTATCTGTTCAGCGAAACCTACGATTCCGCTCGCAAGAAGCACTGGCAAGGCCTCGACACAGCCTCGCCCTATATCGGCGACTACCAGATCGGCATCACCACCAAGGAAGAAGGCGTCATGCGCCGGCTGCGCAACGAGATGGAAGCGGCCGGCATACCGATCGAGAACTCCAAGGGCGAGTGGGGTCCGGGCCAGGAAGAAATCAACGTCCGCTATGCCGAGGCGCTCGACATGGCCGACCGCCACGTCATCCTGAAGAACGGCGCCAAGGAGATCGCCGAGTCTGAAGGCAAGGCGATTTCGTTCATGGCCAAGTACAATTACGGGCTGGCCGGCAATTCCAGCCACATCCACAATTCGCTGTGGAGCGCCGACGGCAAGACGCCGCTTTTTTATGACAAGAATGCCGAATGGACGCTGTCTACGCTCGGCCAGCAATGGGCGGCGGGCCAGCTCAAATACGCCAAGGAATTCACCTGGTTCCTGGCGCCCTACATCAACTCCTACAAACGCTTCCAGGCCGGCACTTTCGCGCCGACCAAGATCATGTGGAGCGAGGACAACCGCACCGCCGGTTTCCGCCTGTGCGGCGAGGGCACCAAGGGCATCCGCATGGAATGCCGCATCGGCGGCGCCGATCTGAACCCCTATCTCGCCTTCGCCGCGCTGATCGCGGCCGGCCTTGCCGGCATCGACGAAAAGCTTGAACTGCAAAAACCCTTCGTCGGCGATGCCTATCAAGCCTCGCAGCTGCCGGAAATTCCGAAGACCCTGCGTGATGCCACCGAGACGCTGGCGAAATCGGAGATGCTGAAGCAGGCGCTCGGCGACGGCGTGCTCGAGCATTATGTCCATACGGCACACTGGGAGCAGTTCGAATACGACCGCCGCATTACCGATTGGGAACTGCACAGGGGGTTCGAGCGGTACTAAACTACGCCAGTGCTGCCTTCGGCCTTTGGTGCCGGACGGACGGGCGGCCCAAACCGAGATTGTCATTAACCGTGAGGACTCAAAGGAATGACCGAAACGGTCAAGATAAAATCTCCCGTCGATGGTTCGATCTATGCCGAGCGGCCTGTGGCCACGGACCAGGCGATCAATGCGGCGGTCGAGCGTGCCAAGGCGGCGCAGGAGAAATGGGCTGAGACACCGATCGTCGAACGCGGCAAATACATGCTTGCCATGTTGGAAGCGTTGGTCGCCATGACCGACGAGATCGTGCCGGAGATCGCCTGGCAGATGGGTCGTCCGGTGCGCTATGGCGGCGAGTTCGGCGGCGTCAGGGAACGTACCAGCTACATGGTCGAGATCGCGGAAGCGGCACTCAAGCCGGTCCTCGCCTCCAATCCGAAGGACGGGTTTCGCCGCTATGTGAAGAAGGTGCCGCTCGGCGTGGTCATGGTGATTGCGCCGTGGAACTATCCCTATCTCACCGCCGTCAACACCATCGTGCCGGCGCTGATGGCCGGCAGTGCCGTCATCCTTAAGCATGCGGCGCAGACGCTGCTGGTCGGCGAACGTTTTCAACAGGCGTTCGACAAAGCAGGCCTGCCCAAGGCTCTGTTCCAGAACCTCGTCATGAACCATGTGCAGACCGAAAAACTGCTCGGCTCGGGCAAGATCGACCATGTCAATTTCACCGGCTCGGTTGGCGGTGGCCGCGCCATCGAAAAGGCCGCGGCAGGCACCTTCATGACGCTCGGCCTCGAACTCGGCGGCAAGGACCCGGCCTATGTCCTGGCCGACGCCAAGATGGATCATGCCGTCGCTAACCTGGTCGACGGGGCCTTCTACAATTCCGGCCAGTGCTGCTGCGGCATCGAGCGCGTCTATGTCCATGAGAAGGTCTATGATGAATTCATCGAAGGCTTTATCGCCGAAACCAAGAACTACGTCGTCGGCAACCCACTCGACCAGGCGACGACGATGGGGCCGATGGCACAGGCGCGCTTCGCCGACCTGATCCGCGAGCAGAAGGCCGAGGCGCTGCGCAAGGGCGCCAAGGCCCACATCAACATGAAGGTTGCCAATGACGAGCAAGGCTCGCCCTATCTGGCGCCGGAAGTGCTGACCGGGGTCGATCATCAGATGAGTGTTATGCGCGAGGAAAGTTTTGGGCCGATCGTCGGCATCATGAAGGTGCGCAACGACGAAGAGGCGATCGCGCTGATGAACGACAGCCCCTATGGGCTGACAGCCTCGATCTGGACGCCCGACACCGAGCATGCGGCGGCGATCGGCGATCGCATCGAGACCGGCACCGTGTTCATGAACCGCTGCGACTATCTTGATCCGGCGCTGGTCTGGACCGGTGTCAAGGACACCGGCAAGGGCGCCGCACTGTCGGCCATCGGCTACGACAATCTGACCAGGCCGAAATCATACCATCTACGTGAAGCCATCTGATTTTTCGAAAGATAAAAATGACAAAATTGATTTCCAAATGGAACTATCCGACAACCGTGCGCTTCGGCGCCGGGCGCATCAAGGAATTGCCTGATGTGCTTGATGCCACCGGCATCAAGCGGCCGCTCTTCGTTACCGATCCGGGGCTAGCCAAGCTGCCGGTGGTCGCCTCGACGCTGAAGATCCTCGACGACGCCAAAGTACCCTATGGCGTGTTTTCCGAGGTCAAGCCGAACCCGGTCGACTCCAACCTGACCGCCGGCATTGCCGTGTTCCAGAAGGGCAAGCATGACGGCGTCATAGCCTTCGGCGGCGGCTCGGCGCTCGACCTCGGCAAGCTGATCGCCTTCCAGGCCGGCCAGGCGCGGCCGGTCTGGGATTTCGAAGATATCAGTGACTGGTGGACGCGCGCCAACTCCGATGCGATCGCACCGATCATCGCCGTGCCGACCACCGCCGGCACCGGCTCGGAGGTCGGCCGCGCCGGCGTCATCACCAATGAAGCGACCCACACCAAGAAGGTCATCTTCCATCCGAAACTTTTGCCGGCCATCGTCATCGCCGATCCGGAGTTGTCGGTCGGCATGCCGGGCTTCATCACCGCCGGCACAGGCATGGACGCGCTTGCTCACTGCCTCGAGGCCTATTGCGCGCCGGGCTATCATCCGATGGCCGACGGCATCGCTGTCGAAGGCGTGCGGCTCGTCTTCGAGAACCTGCCGAAGGCCTATGCCAACGGTAAGGATCTCGTCGCCCGCGCCCACATGATGAGTGCGGCCGCCATGGGCGCCGCCGCTTTCCAGAAGGGGCTGGGTGCCATCCACTCGCTGTCGCATCCGATCGGCGCGCTCTACGACACCCATCACGGCATGACCAACGCCGTGTTCATGCCTTATGTGCTGGCTTTCAACCGCGAGGCCATCGAGGTGCGCATCGCCCGGCTCGCAGCTTATTGCGGCATCAAGGGCGGCTTCGACGGCTTCGCCAAGGCCGTCATCAAGCTTCGCAAGGAATTGAAGGTGCCGCACGCGCTGCCGGGCCTAATCAAGGGGCTCGACATGGACAAGAAGCGCAAGGGCCTGATCGCCGACATGGCGGTGGTCGATCCCACCGCCGGCGGCAACCCGGTCAAGCTGACCAGGAAGGCGGCGCTGACGCTGCTCGACAATGCCATTGCCGGCACCGTCTGAGACGGTTTTGCGCGCCGAAAGTTGATCTGGGAAATTGAGGCAAAGAAAGGGGAAAAGATGAAAGGTAAGACAGAAATTCGTTAGCCGGAAAAATAATCGCGGGGCGATTGCTACAGCCGGTTAAAAAGAGTTTACTTTTTCGTACTGCAGGGCATCGCTTTCACAAAGCTTTCATCGGGCTGTCACACGAAAACGATACCGCATCGCAGGCGTCCAACGGCGTCAGTTCAACGGAGAGAACACATGTTCAAATTCACGGGAAAAGTGCTTTCCCTTACGGCCGTCGCCCTGATGGCGACCTCTGCCATCTCGTCGGCGCAGTCCATGGATGAACTGGTCGCCGCCGCCAAGGCGGAAGGCCAGCTCACCACCATCGCGCTGCCGCACAGCTGGTGCGGCTACGGCGACGTCATCGCCGGCTTCAAGTCGAAGTATCCGGAAATCACCATCAACGAGCTCAATCCCGATGCCGGCTCCGGCGATGAGATCGAGGCGATCAAGGCCAACAAGGACAATAAGGGCCCGCAGGCGCCTGATGTCATCGACGTCGGCCTGTCGTTTGGCCCGTCCGCCAAGGCAGACGGCCTGATCCAGCCCTACAAGGTGTCGACCTGGGATTCGATCCCTGACAGCGCCAAGGACGCCGACGGCTACTGGTACGGCGACTACTACGGCGTGCTCGCCTTCGGCGTGAACAAGGCCGTCGTGCAGAACGCACCACAGGACTGGGCTGACCTGCTGAAGCCGGAATATGCCAACTCGGTGGCGCTCGCCGGTGACCCGCGCACCTCGAACAACGCCGTCATGTCGGTCTACGCTTCGGGCCTCGCGGCTGGCGGTACCGGCGGCCAGGACGCCGCCGCCAAGGGTCTGCAGTTCTTCAAGCAGCTCAACGATGCCGGCAACTTCGTGCCGGTCGACGGTGAAGCGGCAGCTGTCGCCCAGGGCACGACGCCGATCGTGATGAACTGGGACTACAACCTGCTCGCCATGCGCGACAAGATGGCTGGCAATCCGGAAATCGAAATCGTCGTGCCAAAGGGAGCAGTGGTCGCAGGCGTCTACGTACAGGCGATCAGCGCCTATGCGCCGCATCCGAACGCCGCCAAACTGTGGATGGAGTATCTCTACTCGGACGAAGGGCAGCTGGGCTGGCTGAAGGGCTACTGCCACCCGATCCGCTTCAATGATCTCGCCAAGAAGGGCGTGATCCCGAAGGAGATGCTGGACAAGCTGCCGGCCGCCGAGAACTACGAAAAAGCGATCTTTCCAACCTTGGAGGAACAGAACGCCGCCAAGAAGGAAATCAGCACGAACTGGGATGCCATCGTTGGCGCCGTCGTGAAGTAATTCATAGGGCGCCGGCCGTTCGCGGCCGGCGCCCTATGCCAGACTTCGGGAATTCCATGGCAGACTCCACAATGTCCCAGACAGCCCGCGTCAGTCCTGGCGCGCCGGAGATCAGCCGCCTTCGGCTGCCACTGCATTGGTTAGGCGTAACTCCGTTCTTCGTTTTCGCGCTGGTCTTTCTGATCCTGCCCACTGTAGGGCTGATCGCGGGCGCGTTCAAAAATGCAGCCGGCGACTATACGTTCGACAACATCATTGCGTTGTCGCAACCCAAGCTCGCCGCAGCCTATTGGGTATCCATTCAGATCAGCTTTGTCTCTGCGGTCCTTGGTGCCTTGATCGGCCTGGCCATGGCGGTGGCAGTGGTTCGCGGAGGCTTGCCGCCGTGGTTACGCTCGGCAACCTTGACCTTCTCGGGCGTTGCCTCGAATTTCGCGGGCGTACCGCTGGCATTCTCGTTCATTGCAACGCTAGGTCGGCTCGGAGTGGCGACGATCCTGTTGCGTGACGTTTTCGGCATCAACATCTATTCGCTCGGCTTCAGTATCTTTTCGTTTTGGGGCCTGATTCTCACCTATCTCTATTTCCAGATTCCATTGATGATCGTCATCATCACGCCGGCGGTCGATGGGTTGAAGAAGGAATGGGGCGAAGCTGCCGCCACGCTCGGGGCAACCAATTGGCAATATTGGCGCATGGTGGTCATCCCGGTGTTATGGCCGAGCTTTCTCGGTACGACGGTCCTCCTCTTTGCCAATGCCTTCGGGGCGGTCGCAACGGCCTATGCACTGACGGGGCCGTCACTCAACATCGCGCCAATCCAGCTGTTCGCGCAGATTCGCGGCGACGTGCTGTACAATCCGAATCTAGGCTACGCGCTTGCGTTCGGCATGATCGTCATCACCGGCCTGGCCAACCTATTCTATATCTTGTTCCAACGGCGAGCCGAACGGTGGCTGAAATGAAGCAAGGCAGCCGCTTTTGGGCTTGGCTCGTTTTTGGCGTGGGAACCACTTATTTTGTCCTGCCGCTTTTGGCGACCTTTGAATTCTCTTTGCGTAAGCGGCGAGGGGAATACTCCTTTGACGCCTACCGCTCAGTCTTCGGAGATCCGAATTTCCAGACGACATTTACCTATTCCGTCGTTGTGGCGATCTTCACCATCCTTTTGGGCGTGCTGCTCGTTGTCCCGACGGCCTACTGGATACGGCTGCGGCTACCGAATCTGCGGCCGGTCATAGAGTTCATAACGCTGCTGCCGCTGGTTATCCCCGCTATCGTCATCGTCTTCGGCTACATCAGAATGTTCGGTTCGAATTCAACGCTGCCCTTTCTGGCGACAGCGCGCGGCACCGATGCTCTGCTGGTCATCGGCTATGCAGTGCTGGCGCTGCCTTATATGTACCGGGCGGTCGATACCGGTCTCAGGACCATCGACGTCAGAACGCTCACCGAAGCCGCGCAAATCCTCGGCGCCGGCTGGACCACCATCATCGCCCGCATCATCCTGCCGAACGTACTGATCGCTGTCTTATCCGGCGCGTTCCTGAGTTTTGCCATCGTTATCGGCGAGTTCACCATGGCCTCGCTGTTGAATCGCCCAGCCTTTGGCCCCTATCTGCAGAACATCGGCGCCAACAGTGCCTATGAGCCGTCGGCACTGGCGCTCATTTCGTTCGCCATCACCTGGGGCTGCATGTCGCTGATCCAGATCCTGTCGCGTTTTGCGCCGCGATCGGCGAACCGGCCAAACTGATCGAAAAGTACTGACCGAAAGAAAAGCCATGGCCGAGCCATTCCTCTCCATCCAGCAGGTGCGAAAAGCCTTCGGCGCCACTACCGTCGTCCAGGACTTCAATCTCGACGTCGAGCCGGGCGAATTTGTCTCCTTCCTCGGGCCATCGGGCTGCGGCAAGACGACGGTGCTGCGCATGGTCGCCGGCTTCGAGGAGCCGAGCGCCGGCAAGATCGTGGTGGCCGGCAAGGACATCACCCGGCTCAAGCCCAACCAGCGCAATGTCGGCATGGTGTTCCAAGCCTATGCGCTGTTTCCGAACCTGACGGTGGCGCAGAACATCGGCTTCGGGCTGAAGGTCGCGGGCATGCCAAAGGCCGATGCCGACAGGCGCGTTGCCGAGATGCTCGAGCTCATCAAGCTGCCGCAGATGGGCGACCGCTATCCCTATCAGCTCTCCGGCGGCCAGCAGCAGCGTATCGCGCTGGCGCGGGCCATCGCGCCGAAGCCGAAGCTCCTGCTGCTCGACGAGCCGCTGTCGGCGCTCGACGCCAAGGTGCGCGTGTCGCTGCGCGAGGAAATCCGCTCGATCCAGAAGAAGCTCGGCATCACCACCGTCTTCGTCACCCACGACCAGGAAGAGGCGCTGTCGATCTCCGACCGCATCGCCGTCATGTATGGCGGCAAGGCCGAGCAGGTCGGCACGCCGTTCGAGATCTACAACCGGCCGGCGACCAAGTTCGTTGCCAATTTCGTCGGCACGCTGAACGTGCTCGAAGGCACCGTCACCGACGCGGCGTCGGGCAAGGTGCGCGTCAACGCGCAAGAGATCTCGCTGCAGGGAAAGCTCAACGGCTCCAAGTCCGGCGACACGCTGTCGTTGGCGCTGCGGCCCGAGGCGATTTCGCTCGGTCGCCATCCCGGCCGTGACGCCAGTCTTTCGGGCGAGATCACCGAAGTGCATTTCCTCGGTTCGGTCATCCGGGTTCGCGTCGGCATCGGCGGCAGCACGGTATCGCTCGACACGTTCAACAGTCCGGCCACCCCGCCGCCCGCCGTCGGCGAAAAGGCCGAGATTTCCTTCTCGTCGGGCGACATGCTGGTGCTGCATTAGGGAAAGTGAATGGTGAATAGTGAATAGCAAGAAGGCGCTTTACGCGCCGAAACGTCTCTGCATGCAACCATTCACCATTCACCGTTCACCATTCACCATTCACATTAGCCAAAGCCGGTCGCCGTTTTTTTTGCAGTGCCAATCGCCCGGCTTCACCGGTACGGTAGGGGATGGCGCTTTTCGAGCTGACCCTTATTCTTCTGCTGATCGCCGTCGCGCTGACGGCGCTGTCGCGGCGTCTCCAGGTTCCTTATCCTTCGTTGCTGGCGTTGGCGGGCGCCGGCATCGCATTCCTGCCGTTTGCGCCGACCATCGAGATCGATCCCGAACTGGCGCTCGCTTTGTTCATCGCGCCGGTGCTTCTCGATGCTGCCTACGACACGTCGCTGCGCGATCTCAATCGCTACAGACTGCCACTTGCCTTGCTGGCGCTTGGCGCCGTCGTTTTCACCACTGCTGCCGTGGCGCTTGTCGGATGGACAATGGCAGGCTTGCCGATCGCCGCGGCAATCGCCCTCGGCGCGATCGTGGCGCCGCCCGATGCCGTCGCAGCGTCGGCCGTGCTTGGACAGTTCAAGGTGCCGCATCGCGTCACCGCGATCCTGCAAGGAGAAAGCCTGCTCAACGATGCCACGGCACTCCTGATCTACCGCATGGCGGTTTCCGCTGCTGCCGGCTCCATCCTGCTGAGCAGCGCGGTTCCGATGATCTTGCTGTCGACGGTCGGCAGCCTTGCCGCTGGTTATGTGCTCGGCCGGCTGTCTCTCGTCACCCTCAGTCGCATCAGCGATCCGGCAAGTGGCACGGTGGTGCAATTTGCCGGGACTTTCGGCGTCTGGATCATGGCCGACAAGATCGGGCTCTCCGCCATCATTACGATCGTCGTCTATGCCATGACCATCGCGCGCACCGCGCCGCGCCGCATGCCGGCCAGAAATCGCGTCAGCTCCTACTCGGTTTGGGAGACGGCTGTCTTCGTGCTGAACGTTCTGGCCTTCGTCCTGATGGGACTTCAGGCACGATTGATCGTCGGCCGGCTGGCCGAGCAGGGGCAGGTCGAAGCGTTCGTCTTCGCCGCAGCCGTGCTGGCTGTCGTCATCGTCTCGCGCCTTGTCTGGGTTCTGGGATGCGGCGCGATCATCAGGTGGCTTGCCGCCTTCGGTGACGCGGAACGGCAGGCTGAAGCCCCGTCGTTCCGCGGCGGCGTGCTGATCGGCTGGTGTGGCATGCGTGGTCTGGTCACCCTTGCGGCAGCGTTTGCCTTGCCGACCGACTTTCCGGGGCGCGACCCGATCGTGCTCGCCGCCTTCTCGGTCGTTCTCGGCACATTGGTGCTGCAAGGCATGAGCCTGAAGCCGCTGCTGCGCTTGCTGCGTCTCGATCCGGACGAAACTGTCGACCGCGAGGTCGCGCAGGCACGCGTCGCCATCATGCAGGCAGCGCTGGACGTGTTGAGCGGCAAGACATCGAATGCCGCGGCCGTGGTCCGCGAGCAATTTACCGCGCAGCGTACGATCGCTGAAAACCCGGAGGACGCCCAGGCAGCGACCGAGTACGACAGATTGCGTCTCTATGCGATAAAGAGCCAGCGTGACGCGCTGGAACAGCTGCGTATCGACGGCACGATCGGCGATGAAGCGTATCATCGCCTGGAGGAGGAAATCGACTGGTCGGAATTGGCCGCCTCTCCGCCGGGACGATTCCAGCCGCTGACGACTTAGCTGCGCGCTGTCTGGCCCAAGCTCTCTCCATCCGGCTGCACATTGCAACCAATTCGCCAAACCGCTACTGCCATCACGAAATTGAGCCGGTTAAGCAATGAAGCTGGTCAGCTACAACATCCAGTACGGTTTCGGGAGCGACGGCCGTTACGATCTCGCGCGCTCCGCCGAGGTTGTCGCTGGCGCAGACATCATCGCGTTGCAGGAAGTGGAACGGCACTGGCTGCGCAGCAACGAAGATGACCAGCCGGAAATCCTTTCCCGGCTACTGCCGGAATACCATTGGGTTTATGGGCCGGCCTTCGATATGGACGCCAGCGAGCGACATGACGGTCGCATCGTCAACCGGCGGCGGCAATTCGGCACCATGATCCTGTCCAAGCTGCCGATCGTCTGGTCGCGCCTGCACACGTTGCCGCTGCGCCGCACGGTGTGTCCCCTCAACACCCGCAACGCGGCGCTTGAATGCATGATCCGCACCCCTGCCGGTCCGGTGCGGGTGCTGTCGCTGCATCTCGCGCATATCGCCGTCGAAGAGCGGCTGGAGCAGATCGATTACCTGCTCGCCGAGCATCGCCGTGCACCGTCCGACGGCGGCCCGTGGAGCGGCGCCGATGACGAACCCGAGCGCAATTGGAGCAATGGCGAGCCGGAGCCGGAAAACCCGCTGGCGGCGATCTGGATGGGCGATTTCAACATGGAGCCGGGCAGCGCCGAGTGCCGGCGCATAGTCGGCAGCACGCCGTACCATCGCGGTGCTGCCTATCTCGACGGTTTTGTCGATGCCGCCGCTGTCGCCAGCGAACCGACGGCGGATTTCCATACCCATGTGAAGACCATCGACGGCAGGCTGGCAAAGCGCCGGCTCGACCATTGCTTCGTCGGCGGGATGTTGGCGGGCCGCGTGCGGTCGGTCAGTGCCGATATCGACGAAATCGCCTCGGACCATTTTCCGCTGCGGGTCGACATCGACCTGGAAACGCCGTTCACAACGGGGGCCGGAGGCGGGATGACCCGCCGATGAGCTTGTTCGTCTTCTTCGCGGTGCTTGCCGCCGCCGCCATGCACGCGATCTGGAACGCGCTGGTCAAGGTCCATCTCGACCGCTTCCTGTCGATCACGCTGATGACGCTCGGCATGGGCGCCGTTGCGCTTCTGGCTCTGCCATTTGTCGAGGTGCCGAAGTCGGAAGTGTGGCCCTATATCATCGCCTCGGTGGTCTTCCACATGGGTTACAGAACGTTTCTGATCGGCGCCTATAAGGCCGGTGATTTCGCGCAGACCTATCCGCTGGCGCGCGGCACCGCACCGCTGCTTGCAGCACTTGGCGGCATGGTGGTTGTCGCTGAAGTTCCGACACCGCTGGCCATCATCGGGATCGTTCTTTTGTCGGCCGGGACGCTGGTGCTGTCGTTTCGCGGCGGCGCGCATCTGGAAAGGCTGAACCCGCGTGCCGTCAGCTTTGCGCTGGGTACATCGATCTTCATCGCCAGCTATACGCTTTCAGACGGCAGCGGCGCGCGGCTGGCCGCAACTGCATCGAGCTATGCGGCATGGCTGTTCGTCTGTGATGCGGCATGGGCGCTGGTGCTGTGCCTGATCTTTCGCGGACCAAAGGCGCTGCCGGTGCTGGCGCGCGACTGGAAGGCGGGCGTGTACACCGGCGTGCTCAGCGGCGCCGCCTACTGGATCGTGATGTGGGCGATGACCAAGGCGCCGATCGCCTCGGTCGCGGCGCTGCGCGAAACCTCCATCCTGTTCGCCATGATGATTTCGGTGTTTGCGCTCGGCGAGAAGATGACGGGATGGCGCGGTGCCGCCGTGCTCAGCATTGTTGCCGGGGTGGTCGCGCTGAGGCTCGGGTAAGCTAAGCGCTTATATCCAGATCGAACACCGTCAGTCCATCCGTGCCGCCTTCAAGCGCCGCGACCAGCCGGGCGCCGGCTCGGCTGTGAGCCTCATGCATCAGATAGGCGTCGCGTGCTGCGGCATCGCGGAAGTCGATGGTGAAGCCGTGCGTGAAGCCGCGCGCGAACGGTTCTGGGCTGGTGTTGGCGCTGAATTCGACCGTGCCCATGCCGTCGATCAGCCGTCGCAATGCTTCGAGAGCGGCATGGATTGCCGCTCGCTCGTCGTCGGTGACGTCATTGCGGAATCGAGCGAAGACACAGTGCCTGTCATTCTTGGGATCTCATGCCGCTTGGTTGGTGGAAAACACGGCCGGCGGCAGCGGTTCGCGGCCAAGGATCAGATCGGCGCCTTTTTCGCCGACCATGATCATCGGTGCATTGGTGTTGGAGGAGGGGATGCGCGGCATCACCGAGGCGTCGCAGACGCGCAGACCCTCGATGCCGCGCAGCCTGAGGTCGGGCGTTACCACGCTCATCGCGCCATAGCCCATGCGGCAGGTGCCGACAGGGTGGTGGTCGGTCTTGGAACTGCGGCAGGCATAGTCGAACAGCTCCTCGTCGCTGGTGAGTGTCCGTCCCGGCAGCACCTCGCGCAGCACGTAAGGGGCAAGCGCCTTCTGCCGCATGATCTCGCGCGCCAGCCTGAGCCCCTTGATCGACATGTCGCGATCGTGGGGATCAGCCCAGTAATTCGGATCGATCAGCGGGCTGTCGGCCGGGTCGGCACTGTTCAGCCGTACTGTGCCGCGTGAACGCGGGCGCAGGAAGGCCGAGTTCAGCGTCACGCCCGGATTTTTCAGTTTCTCGACGCCCGCCTCGATGCCGGAGCCGAGGCCGAGATGGAGCTGGATATCGGGCGAGGCGGCGGTCGGATCGGCGTACCAGAAGCCGCCGGTCTCGAACAGGCTGGAGGCAACCGGTCCCTTCTTGAGCAGCAGATACTGCAGGCCGGCCCACACCGTCCGGTGCAGCTTGGCGTAGTTGTCGTAGGTGTGGTCGCCGGTGCATTCGGCAATGACGAACAGGTCGAGATGGTCCTGCAGGTTGGAACCGACACCGGGCAGGTCGTGGACCGGCGTCACGCCGACCGACTTCAGTTGGTCGGCCGGGCCGATGCCCGACTGCATCAGCAGCTTCGGCGAGCCGATGGCGCCGGACGAGACGATCACTTCGCGCTCGGCGCGCAGGATCGTCGGCTGACCGCCCGGCCTGTCGATGATCTCGACCCCGACGGCGCGGCCTTTGTCGATGACGATGCGCGTCACCAGCACATTGGTCCTGACGGTCAGGTTCTTGCGCTCGCGGATCGGCCTGAGATAGGCAACCGAGGCGGAGGAGCGCCTCGCGTCCTTCTGCGTCAATTGATAGTAGCCGACGCCTTCCTGGGCTACCCCGTTGAAGTCCGGATTGAACGGAATGCCTATCTCCTGTCCGGCGCGGAAATAGGCTTCACAGATCGGCAGCGGCGCAATCGGGTTCGAGACGCCGAGCGGGCCCTGATCGCCGTGAAAATCGTTGGCGTAGCGCTGGTTGTTCTCGGCCCGCTTGAAATAGGGCAGCACGTCGCGATAGCCCCAGCCGACAAGGCCTTCTTCCTTCTCCCAGGCGTCGTAATCGCGGGCATTGCCGCGCGTGTAGATCTGAGCGTTGATAGAGGAGCCGCCGCCGATCACCTTGGCCTGCGTGTATCGAAAGACGCGGTTCTTCATGTGCCTCTGCGGCACGGTCGACCAGCCCCAGGCGGCAATGCCCTTGGTCATCTTGGCGAAGCCGGCCGGCATATGGATCAGCGGATGCCAGTCCTTGCCGCCGGCCTCGAGCAGCAGCACCTGATGCGAGGGATCTTCGCTCAGCCGGTTGGCGAGGACGCAACCGGCCGGGCCGGCGCCGACGATGATGTAGTCGGTCATGGCGTCACCTGTTCACAGCCTCGGCACCGACAGTGCGCCGTCAACATTGATGATCGAGCCGGTCGAAAAGCCGAGCTTGCCGCCGACGAGTGCCGCCACCGCGGCGCCGACATCGGCGGCTTCGCCCCAGCGCTTCGCCGGCACCAGCCCGCCGTCGATCAACGCGTTGTATTTGGCGGTTACGCCTGATGTCATGTCGGTGCGGATGATGCCCGGCCGCACCTCGAACACACCGATATTTTCGGCGGCGAGCCGCAGCGCGAGGGTCTTTACCCACATCGAAAGCCCAGCTTTGGAGATGCAATAGTCGGCACGTTCGGGCGAGGCCATTTCGGCGCTGACCGAGGTGATGGTGATGATCGATCGGGGGTAATCACCCGGCGTTGCAAGCATCGCCCTGGCAACGGCCTGGCTGAGGAAGACGGTGCCGCGCAGATTAATGCTGAGGATCCGGTCGAAATTGTCCGGTCTCAGTTCCAGCAGGTCGCCGCGCACGACCGCACTGATGCCGGCATTGTTGATCAGGCAATCGATGCGACCGAAGGCACTTGTCGCGGCATCGACCAGCGCTGCATGGCTGTCGAGATCGGCGATGTCGCCGCAATGATAGGCGAATTTCGCGCCGTGGGCGGTGATGTCAGCGGCAAGTCGGTCGGCGGCTTTTTCGGCAAGGTCCACGACAAAGAGGTCGAAGCCCGCATCGGCCAGCGCTGCGGCGCAAGCGAGGCCGATGCCGCGTGCGCCGCCGGTGACGATGGCTGCCGGGCGGGTCATGCGACAAGCTCCGTCTTGCGGATGTGGTCGGCGACGCGCAGTGCTTGTGCTGCGATCGACAGCGCCGGATTGACCGCCGCCGAGTTCGGCAGGAAGCTAGCGTCGACGACAAACAGGTTCCGGTGGTCGAACGAGCGGCAGAACGGGTCGAGCGGCGAGGTCGCCGGATCGTCGCCCATCTTGACCGTTCCGCACTGATGCGACGGCGTGCGCTTGTCGAAAGGCCGCGAAAGGACGATCGGATAGCCGCAGGCACGGAAATTCTCGCGCATCACCTTGGTCAGCCCGTCGAGCGACTGCATGTTGGAGCGCCGCCACTGCATGACGATATCCTTGCCGTCGACCATGATGCGGCTTTCGGGATCGGGCAGGTCCTCGCACATCAGGTACCAGTCGACGGCGTGGCCGGCCATGAAGTCCAGCGCGAATTTGGGTGCAAGCCTGACGTTGGCCCTCAGGATATGGCCGTCGATCTTGCCGAGAAGCTGGACGTTGCCGAGCGGCTTGCCGCCTTTGCCGTCGGACAGATAGTAGTCGTTGAGCATCAGCGTCTTCTGGTAGACGGATGTGTTCCTGCGGCGCGGATCGATCGCCAGCATAGCGCTCGAATTGTGGTTCATGAAGTTGCGGCCGACCTGGTCGGAACGGTTGGCGAGGCCCTTGCCGTCAGGAGAGGGCGAGCGCAGCAGGATGACCGCCGAATTGACCGCGCCGGCCGAGAGAATGACCAATTTCGGCGTCACTTTCTTCAGCGTGCCATTCTGGCGATAGTGAACGGCGGCGATCGTTCTGACATCCGATGACGCTTCGAGATATTCGACATGGGCACTGGTCTCGAGCTCGACGTTCCGGTCGGCAAGTGCCGCCGCCAGCGGCCCCGTTTGGGCGTCGACTTTGCCGGCTCCGGTGTTGGGAAATGCGTCCCAGCCTGTCTTGCCGTCCTTTAGCCAGGCATCGATGTCGACACCGAGCGGCAGCGATGCCGGGTGCAGGCCGAGGCCCTTGAGTTCGGCTCGGGCGCGGGCGATGGGCGGCTCGTCCGGCACCGGCCCGAAGGCATAGGGAATGGAGTGGAACGGCTCGGTCGGGTCTTCGCCGAGTGCGCCGCGCACGCGAAAAAGCTGCTCGGCTTTGGAGTACCATGGCTCGAACTCCTCATAGGAGAACGGCCAGGCCGGCGAGATGCCGCCATAGTGCTCCATGGCGGAAAAGTCTTGCCTGCGGTAGCGGATCAGCACTGCGCCATAGAATTTCGAATTGCCGCCGACATAATAGTAGTTGCCGGGATTGAACGCAGCACCCCCGGCCTCGCGCCACATTTCCTTCGGCCGGTAGTGGCCGTCGACGAAGATGGCGCGCGTGTCGCGCGTGTGCGGCGTTGTCGGCAGCTTCTCGCCGCGCTCCAGCATCAGGATCGAGGCGCCGCTGCCGGCAAGGCCGGAAGCGATCGTGGCGCCGCCGATGCCGGAGCCGATGATGACGATGTCCGGGTTTGTCATGGCTGTCAGAGGATACGGTTCTCGGTCGCCGGATCGAAGAACACCGCCTTGGTCAGGTTGAAGGCGAGCGGCGTGCTGGTGCCCGGCTGGATGTTGGCGTCGGCGCGCAGACGCGCCACCACAGCCTTGCCTCCCAGGTTGGTGACGGCGAAAGTGTCGGAGCCGGCCGGTTCCACGACCTCGATGTGACAGTCGGCGGTGGCGATGTTCGATGCGTTGCGTTCGGCCCCTTCGGGATCGGTCAGCGCCTCTGGGCGAACGCCGAAGATGATCGGCCTGTCGTGGAATGCCGACAGACCCGTCGGCGCATCGGCCAGCGGCAGCGAGATCGGCTCGCGCGCCTCGCGCTGCAGCACCACGGACAATGCATTGCCGTTGCCGCCGATCGTCGCCGGAATCAGGTTCATGGCCGGCGAGCCCATGAAGTCGGCAACGAACAGATTGGTCGGATTGTTGTAGATTTCGGCAGGCGTGCCGAACTGCTGCACCTCGCCGTCGCGCATCACCGCGATCTTGGTGGCCAGCGTCATCGCCTCGATCTGGTCGTGAGTGACGTAGACGATTGTCGTGCCGGTGGTTGCATGCAGGCGCTTGATTTCGATGCGCATATCGACGCGCAGCTTGGCGTCGAGATTGGAGAGCGGCTCGTCGAAGAGAAAGAGCTTGGGGTCGCGAACCAGCGCCCGGCCCATGGCTACGCGCTGGCGCTGGCCGCCGGAAAGCTGGCTCGGCTTGCGCTGCAAGAGGTGGCCGATCTGCAGCACTTTCGCCACCTTGTCGATCGCCTTCTGGCGCTCCTGAGCCGGAACGCCGCGCATTTCCATGCCGAAGGCAATGTTTCCCGCGACCGTCATGTTTGGATAGAGCGCGTAGCTCTGGAACACCATGGCGATGTCGCGCTTCGAGGGGTGGAGATCGTTGATCGTCCGTCCGTCGACACGGATTTCGCCTTCGGTGATGGTTTCCAGGCCGGCGATGGTGTTGAGCAAGGTCGACTTGCCGCAGCCGGACGGGCCGACCAGCACGAGGAAGCCGCCCTTTTCGAGATCGAGGTCGATGCCCTTCAGGATCTCGACCGATCCGAACCGCTTCCTCAGCCCATCAATTTCGAGAAAAGCCATGCGATTATCCTTTGACGGCGCCGGCCATCAGGCCGCGCACAAAATAGCGGCCAGCGACCACGTAGACGAGCAGGGTCGGCAGTGCGGCGATCATCGCCGCCGCCATGTTGACGTTGTATTCGACGACGCCGGTCGAGGTGTTGACGACGTTGTTCAGCGCCACAGTCATCGGCATCGCGTCGCCGGTGCCGGCATAGGCCGAGGCGAACAGGAAGTCGTTCCAGATGTTGGTGAACTGGTAGATGACGGTGACGACGAAGATCGGCATCGAATTCGGCAGCATGATGCGCCGGAAAATCTGGAAGAAGCTGGCGCCGTCGACCTGTGCCGCCTTGACCAGTTCGGTCGGGAAGGCCTCGTAATAGTTGCGGAAGAACAAGGTGGTGAAGCCGAGCCCATAGACGACGTGGACAAAGACCAGGTTGACCGTCGGATTGCCCAAGCCGAATGAAAATCCCGTGGCGTTTCGCAGCGTCACGCCGAAGCGGCCGAGGCTGCCGAGGATCGTCGCCATCGGCAATAGCACCGACTGGAACGGGATGAAGCAGGCAAACAGCATCAGTCCGAAGACCAGCGTGTGGCCGCGGAAGCGCCATTTGGTCAGGACATAGCCGTTGAGCGCGCCGAGCAATGTCGAGATCAGCACCGCCGGAACCACCATCTTGATGGAGTTCCAGAAATAGCCCTTGATGCCGGTGCAGGTCAGGCCGACGCAGGTCTCGCCCCACGCCTTTAGCCACGGCTCGAAGGTCGGCGCCTGCGGCAGTGCCAGCATGTTGCCGTTCTGGATCTCGTCCATCGTCTTGAACGAAGTCACCAGCATGACGAACAGCGGCATCAGGTAGAACAGTGCGAACAGCGCCAGCAGGCCGTAGATGACGATGCGGTTGACGGTCCTGGCGCTGATGCCAGTGCTCTGGCGAGCGGGCGTGCAAATGACGCTCATCGCGGCCGCTCCCTGAGCTCGGAATAGAGGTAGGGCACGATGATCGCGGTGATGGTCATCAGCATGATTACGGCGCTGGCCGAGCCGACGGCCATTTCGTTTCGCTTGAAGGTGTACTCATACATGAAGTTCGAAGGCAGCCAGGCCGAACCGCCCGGCCCGCCGCTGGTCAGCGCTACGACCAGATCGTAGGACTTGATGGCGAGGTGGGCGAGCACGATGAAGGCCGAGAGGAACACCGGCCGCAGCAGCGGGATGACGATCCGGCGATAGAGCTGGAAAGTGGTGGCGCCGTCGATCTGCGCCGCCTTCATGATCTCGCCGTCGATGCCGCGCAGGCCGGCGAGGAACATTGCCATGATGAAGCCGGACGCCTGCCAGACGCCGGCGATCACCACGGTGTAGATGACGAAATCCTTGTTCTTGATCCAGTCGAAATGGAAGCTCGTCCAGCCCCACTGGTGCAGCGTCTGCTCGAGGCCGAGGCCGGGATCGAGGAACCATTTCCAGGCGACGCCGGTGACGATGAAGGATAGCGCCATCGGGTAGAGGTAGATCGGCCGCAACATGCCTTCGCCGCGGATCTTCTGGTCGAGCAGGATGGCTAGGAAAAGGCCGATCGCCAGGCAGATGAAGATGTAGAGAAAGCCGAAAATGCCCATATTGGTGATCGACGTGTACCAGCTCGAAGGCGGGTCGCTCTCGAAAGTCCAGCGCCACAGCCGCTGATAGGCGCGCGGCCCTGATATGGCATAGGACGGGAAGGTCTTGGAGTTGGTGAAGGACAGATAGACCGTCCACAGGATGAAGCCGTAGACGAAGACGATGGTGATCGCAAAGCTTGGCGCCAGTACGATCTTCGGCAGCGCGTCCTGCAGGCGCGAACGCACCGAGGCGCGCGGGCGCGCATTATGCTCAGGCGTCAGCTTGATCTGGGTCGCGACCGTTGTCATGGGCTCCTCCCTCTCGGGGTCCCTTCACCGCCAGGCGGGGAAGGATAGCCCCGTCGAGACGGGGCGTGTTGGTTGATCGCCGGCGCCATTCCGACCAGAGGCCGACCATCCTGGCTTGGTGGAACCTTCCCCACCGGAGCGGGGAAGGTCCTTTCATGCCGGTTCTTATTTGGCGTCTTCGATTGCGTTAACCAGCTGGGTCACGGCCTCGTCCGAGGTCTTGATCTGGCCGTGGACGAATTTCGAGACGACGTCCTTATAGGCATTGGCGACGGCCGGCGGCGCGCCATAGCCTTGCGCCAGCGAACCGAACAGCGTGCCGCCTTCGTTGGCGGCCTTCAGGTCGGCCATGCCCTTCTTGCCGCAAGCGTCGAAGTCAGTGTCGGGCACGTCGGTGCGGGCCGGGACGGAGCCCTTGACGACGTTGAAAGCCGACTGGAAGCTCTTCGACAAAGTGGCGGTGGCTAACGCAACCTGGGCGGCCTTGCGGTCCTCCGGAACGTCGAACATGCCGAACATGTCGGAGTTGTAGACCACGCTGCCGTCGGTGCCCGGGAAGCGGTAACACAGGAAGTCGGTGCCCGGGGTCTTCTTGGCGGCGTTGAATTCGCCCTTGGCCCAGTCGCCCATGACCTGCACCAGCGCATCGCCCTTGATGACCATGGCGGTGGCAAGGTTCCAGTCGCGGCCGGAGAAGTTCGGGTCGACATAGGTGACGAGCTTGGCAAGGTTGTCGAACGACTTCTTCATCGTGTCGGACTTGAGCTGCTCCTCGTCGAGGTCGTTGAAGGCCTTCTTGTAGAACTCAGGTCCGCCGGTCGACAGCACGACCGAATCGAACATGGTGGCTTCCTGCCAGTTCTGGCCGCCGAGCGCGAGCGGGATGACGCCCGCCGCCTTGGCCTTGTCGAGCAGCGCGATGAATTCGTCGAAGGTCTTGGGCTCGGTGCCGCCGATCTTATCCATCACCGCCTTGTTGATCCACAGCCAGTTGACGGAGTGGACGTTGACCGGAGCCGCGACCCACTTGCCGTCATAGACCGAGAATTTCTGCAGGGCGGCCGGAACGGATTTGTCCCAGCCTTCCTTTACCGCCGTCTCGGTCAGGTCGCCCATCACGCCGGCCGCGGCATAATCGAGTACGGTATAGCCGAGCATCTGGGAGGCGGTCGGGTAGTTGCCAGCCGCGACCATCGCCTTCAGCGCGGTCATGGCGGCGTCGCCGCCGCCGCCGGCCACGGGCACGTCCTTCCAGGCAAAACCTTGCTTGGCCAGATCCTCCTTGAGCACGTTCAAAGCAGCCGCTTCGCCGCCAGACGTCCACCAATGCAGCATCTCGACTTCCTTGACGTCCTGAGCGTGAGCCGCGAACGCAAGACCCGAGCCGAGAGCCGTTCCGATAAGCAATTTGCGCAACATGTACTTCCTCCCTTGTTGCAGCGACACGACCGGCGGTTGTCCGCCGGGTTCTTCCCAACTCAGCCGACCCACCATCCGGTGCGCTGGCCGCGATGAAACTGGATCGTCTTTTCCTCGGTATAGTCCTCGACGGCGCGCTTGCCGAGTTCGCGTCCGAGACCGGACTGCTTGTAGCCTCCGAAAGGCAGCTCGGGATAACCTTCCATGAACGTGTTCACCCAAACGGTTCCCGAACGCACATTCCGCGCCACCGACATGCAGGTGTCGATGCTGGCGCTCCACACACCCGCCGATAAACCATAGGGCGTGTTGTTGGCGATGCGCAACGCGTCTTCAATCGATTCAAACGTCAGTACCGAGAGCACCGGGCCGAACACTTCTTCACGTGCAATGGCCATGTCTTCGGTGACGCCGCGAAGGATGGTCGGGTCGAGATACTGACCGGCACTGGAGGCGATCTGCTTGCCGCCGCTATAGACGCTGCTGCCGTCGTTTGCCGCCGCCGCCACATAGCCGGTCACCTTGGCCAGGTGCTCGGAAGAGATCATCGCGCCGACCTTGGTGCTGATATCGAGCGGATCGCCGACGGTGACCCTTGCGGTGAGCGCCTTCACTGCGCCGAGGAAGTCGTCGGCGATCGCCTCGTGGACGATCAGCCGGCTGCCGGCGTTGCAGCATTCGCCGGCGTTGAAAAAGCCGCCGAACACCGCCGCGTCGGCCGCCGCTTCGAGGTCGGCGTCTGGAAAGACGATCTGCCCGTTCTTGCCGCCGAGCTCCATCGAGACTTTCTTCAGAGAGTTCGCAGCCGACGCCATGGTCATCTTGCCGACCCGGGTGGAGCCGGTGAACGACACCATCTCGACCAACGGATGGCTGACCATCGGCGCGCCGACATCCGCGCCCAGGCCAGCGAGGATGTTGACGACGCCATCCGGCAAGCCGGCCTGCATCAGGATGTCGCCGAGCACGAAGGTCGAGGCCGAGGTCATCTCGCTCGGCTTCACCACCCCCGTGCAGCCGGCGGCGAGCGCGAACGGCAATTTCTGGCTGACGATGAGGAACGGAAAATTCCACGGCGTGATGATCGAGACGACGCCGATCGGTTCGCGCAGCACGACGCCCAGCATGGCGTCGCCGAGATTGGCATAGCTTTCGCCATGGAGCGTGCGGGCAAGCGCCGCGGCATAGCACCAGATGTCGACGGCGCCGCCGATCTCGCCGCGCGCCTGGGCGATCGGCTTGCCGGATTCCAGCGCGTCGAGCCGGGCAATCTCCTCGAGCCGCGCCTCGATCAGGTCCGCCGCCTTGAGCAGGATCGCGGCGCGCTCTGCTGCCTTCATGCGCGGCCACGGGCCGGTCTCAAAAGCCTTGTGCGCGGCGGTCACCGCCGCCTCGACTTCGGCCGCGCCGGCTTGTGCATAGCGCGAAACGGTGAAGCCGTGGCCGGGGCTGTTGCGCTCCAGTGTGCGGCCGTCGCGGGCATCGACGAACTTGCCATCGATCAGCAGCCGGTAGGTCTTCGGTGCTGCGGATGCCTCGGCGGGCATGGCGATGGTGAGGGGCAAGTTCATGTGATTTCCAGGTTCCGCATGCTTTTTAGGATCTTGAAAACGCTGGTTTCTGCTTAGTCTTGAAAGCGTCGATGCCGGCCTTGAGGTCGCCGGTCAGCGCGATGAAGCCGCTGGCCAGCGCCTCTGTCGCGGCAGCACTTTCCTCGCCCTCGGCGACCGCGATCATCAGCTTGGCGGCCTCCGTTGCCAGCGGGCCGCGCTCGGCGATCTTGCCGGCCCAGGCCTTGGCCTCGATGAACGCCTTGCCCGTGTCGACCACCCGGTCGACGATGCCCAGAGCGAGTGCATCGGCCGCCACGAACGTCTCGCCGCCGATTGCCATGCGCCGCACCGTCTGCGCGCCGAAGCGGCGCACCGCGCGCTGCGTGCCGGACCAGCCGGGCACCACGCCGATCGAGGTTTCCGGGAAGCCTAATTTCACCTGCGCCTCGGCGACGCGGAAGTCGCAGGCGACCGCCAGTTCAAGCCCGCCGCCCAGCGCATGGCCGGACAGCACGGCGATGGTCGGCTGCCGTAGCCGCGCCAGCCGGTCGAAGACGCGGTGGCCATAGCGCACCCATTGCACCTGAAAATCGGCGGCACTCATTCGCGACCACGCTTCGACGTCGCCGCCGGCGCAAAAGCCCTTGCCTTCGCCACACAGCAGCACGACGCGGACGCCGTCCGCGGCCTCGGCCGTATCGAGCGCGGCTTCCAGCGCGCGCAGCATCGGGATGTCGATCGCGTTGAATTTCTCCGGCCGGCGCAGCGTGACGATGCCGAGGTCGCCGTCGGTTTCAAAGGTGACGAGACGCTCAGCCATGCGCGCCTCCAAGCGGGGCGCCGCCATTGAGCGACAGTCCGATCGGCCGGTCACGATAGAGCGCGTCCGGTGTCACTTTCAGGTCGTTGGCGACATCGAGCGGGATCTCGGCCTGCGCCAGCACGTCGCGCTGAAGGTCGATGCCGGGTGCCAGCTCAGTCACCATCAGCCCATCCGGCGTCAGCTTCATGACGCAGCGTTCGGTGACATAGGTGATGTCCTGCCCTTGCGCGACGGCGCGCTTGCCCGAGAAGGAGATATGCTCAACCTCGCCGACCACCTTCTTGACCTTGCCTTCCCCGTCGATGCGGATGCCGCCATCGGCCAGCGACAGCTTGGCGCCGGCATTGAAGAAACCGGAAAACACGATCTTCTTCGCCCGCGCGGTGATATCGACGAAGCCGCCGGCGCCGGCGGTGACGTGCGGCCTCGCTGAAAGCTTCGACACGTTGACCGAGCCGTAGCGGTCGATCTGCAGGAAGGACAACAGCGACGCGTCGAAACCGCCGGCCTGGAAGTAGATGAACTGGTGTGGCGAAGGCATGAAGGCGTCGGCGTTCGACGAGCAGCCGAACTTGAAGTCGAGCAGCGGCACGCCACCGACCGCGCCCTGTTCGATCACCCAGGTGACCTTGCCGTGCTGGCCTTCCTCGAGAAGGATGCGCGGCACATTGGCCGAGATGCCGAAGCCGATGTTGACCGCCATGCCGGCGGCAAGCTCCATGGCGACGCGGCGGGCAATGACCTTCTGGACATTCATTTCGGCGTTGCGGAAGCTTGACAGCGGCCGGAAGATCTCGCCCGAGATGGCCGGGTCGTAGGGTGTCAGTGTCGTCTGCAACTGATCGGCCGCGACCACGATGTGGTCGACCAGCACACCGGGCACGCGCACGTCGTGCGGTTTCAGCGTGCCGTTCTCGACGACGCGCTTGACCTGCGCGATGACAATGCCGCCGTTGTTACGGGCGGCGAGCGCCTGTTCCAGCCCGCCGAGATAGGCGCCCTCATGCTCATAGGTGAGGTTGCCGCGCTCATCGGCCGTCGTCGCCCGGATGATCGACACATCAGGCACGATCGAGCGGAAATAGAGCCATTCTTCGCCGTCGAACTGCTGCACCGAAACGATCGGCTCGCTCGCGGCCGCATTCATGGCGCAGCCCTGGTGACGCGGATCGGCGAACGTGTCGAGGCCGACCTTGGTCAGCACGCCGGGGCGCTTGGCGGCGGCCTCGCGATGCATGTCGAACAATATGCCTGAGGGCACGTTGTAGGCGGCGACCGAATTGTCGCCGATCATCTTCCAGATCTGCGGCGGCTCCGAAGATGACGGGCCGGAGGGATAGGAGCCGCACAGCGTCCGCCTCAACAGGCCGGGCTTGGCCAGATGGTCGATGCCCTTGATGCCGTACATGTCGCCGGCGGCAATCGGGTGCAGCGTCGTGATGTTCTTCGGATGGCCTTCTGCCTCGAAACGCTCGCCGATGGCGGCAAGGACCGCATCCGGGCAGCCGAGACCGCTCGACGACGACACGGAAACGACCATGCCGTCCCTGATCAGGCTGGCGGCTTGCGCTGCGGAGACGAGCTTGCTCACCCTGCGCCCCCGAGTTTCGGATCGATCGCGGCTGATTTGCCGGACTTGGCGGATTGCAACGCCGCTTCGGCTGATGTCAGCGACCAGACGCCGTCCTCGCCGGTGGCCGACGGCTGGCCTTCGCCACGGATCGCCGCATGGAACTGGCGCAGGGAACGGACATAGAGATCTTCGCGGTCGAAGCTCAATTCCTCCTCGCCCTTTGCCGTGCGCAGCAGCACAGAGCCGATCGGCTTCTGCGTCATCACATCCTGCGCGATCAGGGAGCCTTCGCTGCCATGCACCTCGAAGCCGGTGCCGGCGAATTTGGTAGTGAAACCCTCATGCGATTGGGCGATGACGCGCGATTTGAAGCGCCAGATGCACATGGCGCCGTCCTCGAGGCCGCCGGCGGCCATGCCTGCGGCCTGGGTGAACGCCGAAACCTCGAGCGGATCGTCGCCGAGCACGAAGCGCAGCGTATCGGCGTCGTGCACCGTAATGTCGAGCACCACGCCGCCGCCGGCTTCCGGCCTGGTGATACGCCAGCCCTGCAGATTCTCAGGCAGATAGACGGAGTGGAAGACGCGCGCGGCAATCGGTCTGCCGATGCGGCCGGCGGCGATGGCTTCGCGCATCGCCCGGTGCGAGCCGGCATTACGCAGATGGTGGTTGGTGCCGAGCACGATGCCGGCAGCTTTGGCGGCGGCGACCATTGCGCGCGCATCGGCGCTGGTCAGCGCCAACGGCTTTTCGCACAGCACATGTTTTCCCGCCCTGATGGCGGCTAGTGCCTGTTCGAGATGCAGTTCGTTGGTGGTCGAGATGTAGACGGCGTCGATGTCGGAGCCGAGCAATTCATCGAGCGTCGAGACGGCAAGCGGAATGCCGTTCTCCTTGGCATAGGAAGTGGCGCGCTCCGGGCTGGAACTCATCACCGCCGCGATCTCGTTGTTCGGTTGCGCGCGGATGGCGTTGATCATGAATTGCCTGGCGATCGTGCTTGCGCCGATCAGTCCCCATTTGACGGTCATGCCGCGTCTCCCATTCCAGCACGGCGATCAGGACCGCAACTGTCCCTGATGACAAGGTTGACGGCGCCGATATGGTCCTCGGCGCGCGTGGTGCGCGACTGGATCATCTTCAGCATGACATGGGCGGCGCGCTCGCCCAGGCCTGCCGAATCCACCGCGACGCTGGTCAGCGCCGGCATGTAATGCTGGGCTTCGATCACGTCGTCGAAGCCGACGACGGCGAAATCCGCACCGGGCTCGAGGCCGCGCTTGCGCAGCGCCAGCATGACGCCGAAGGCGACCGCATCGTTGAAGCACAGCGCCGCGGTCGGCGGCTCGGCCATCGCGAGAGCTGTTTCCAGGCAGGCAATGCCGCCCTTGCGGCTGGTTTCGCCTTCGACGACCAGTGTATCGCGCTTGGCGATGCCGAGCGCCTCGCGGGCCTCACGAAATCCGCCCAGCCGCTCATGATAAACCACCAGGTCCGATGAGCCGCCGAAGAACGCCAGCCGGCGATGCCCTTTGCGGATCAGATGGGCGGTGGCGAGCCAGGCGCCGCGATGATTGTCGGGCGCGATCACCGGAATGCGGCTTTCAGGAAGGCGGCGCATGGTGAAGACGATCGGAAGGCCCGCCATTTCGATGCGGCGGAACGCACCGGGAGTCGTGCCGCGCGCCGGCGAGACGATCAGGCCGGCGACACCTTGCTCCATCAGCGATTTCAGCACTTCTTCCTGGCGCACCGGGTTCTCCGCCGTGTTGGCGATGAACGGCACGACGCCCGCCGACTGGAAGACACGCTCCATGCCGACCGCCATTTCGGCGAAAAACGGGTTGGTGAGATCGTTGATGACCATGCCGATGACGTTGGAATGGGCCTTGCGCAGATTGGCGGCACCGCGGTTGTAGACATAGCCGACATCCTCGATCGCCTTGCGGACCTTCAGCGCGGTCTCAGGCCGGATCAGATCGCTGCCCTGCAACACGAGCGACACCGTCGACTTGGACACGCCCGCCTCGCGGGCAATGTCGAGTATCGTCGCCTTGGGCCTGCTGGCCATCCAGATCCGTCCTCCCGGTATTTTCTGGTCAGATTATTGGAACGTTCTAATTCCGGGCTGGATTTGAGTCAATCAGGATTTTCCCGAATTCAGAAAAACGAGTTCTCAGCAGTTAATGGCTCCACTTTAAGGGTATTTCTCTCTGCGTGCAGCATTTTGGCGCCGTGGACTGAGAAATCGTAGAAGGTTGATTTTTTGGAACGTTCCATTTATACGGGTGCGCGATCAAGGGAGAGATCGATGGACATTGCCTTGCCCGAGGACGGCGGTCGCGGCACTCGCTACCGCCTTGTCGGCCAGCCGGCACAGCCGGTGATCGGCGCGCGGTTTTCCCGCATCGCCTATGCCGCCGCCCATGTCGTTGCCGACCCCCTCGCGATGACCGATCCGTGGTCTCATCCAGCGGTCGACTGGGAGCGCACGATGGCGTTCCGCCATCATCTGTGGCGGCTCGGCTTTCGTATCGCCGAGGCGATGGATACCGCACAGCGTGGCATGGGTTTCGACTGGACAAACGCCAGGGAATTGATCCGCCGCTCGACCGCCGAGGCGCGAACCGTCGACGGCGCCGATCTCGCCTCGGGTGCCGGAACAGACCATCTGGCGCCAGGGACCGTCAGGTCGCTCGACGATGTCATCGCGGCCTATGAAGAGCAGTTCGGTTTCATCGAAGGCCTGGGCGGCAAGGCGATCATGATGGCCAGCCGCGCGCTAGCGGCTGTCGCCAAGGGTCCCGACGATTATATCAGCGTCTATGACCGCATCCTGTCTCAATCGTCCGGCAAGGTCATCCTGCACTGGCTGGGCGACATGTTCGATCCGGCGCTGAAGGGTTATTGGGGCAGCCCTGATTTCGACACCGCGCTCGACACGGTGATCGCCGTCATCGAAAGCCACGCCGGCAGGGTCGAGGGGATCAAGATATCGCTGCTCGATGCCGGCAAAGAGGTTGCCCTGCGCAACCGGCTGCCTGAAGGGGTCGTCATGTTCACCGGCGACGATTTCAACTACCCCGAGCTGATCGCCGGCGATGGCGAAAGACATTCGCACGCGCTGCTCGGGATTTTCGACGCCATCGCGCCGGTCGCCAATGCCGCGCTGGCGAAACTGGCCGACGGCGACCGCGCCGGCTATGACGCGCTGATGGCGCCGACGGTCCCTCTGTCGCGGAAAATCTTCGAGGCGCCGACCGAGTACTACAAGGCCGGTATCGTCTTTATGGCGTGGCTGAACGGCCACCAGGATCATTTTTCGATGGTCGGCGGCATGCAATCGGCGCGCGGCATTTGCCACTACGCCGATGTGTTCCGCCTTGCCGACCAGGCCGGGTTGCTGGCCGACCCGGAGCTTGCCGTCGCAAGAATGAAGAGCCTGTGCGCCGTGGCGGGTGTCTGACCGCCATACCACAAGAAGAGTTCGTCCAAGTCTCCGATTTGCCTTGTCCGGGCAAATCTGTATGCGGTATGCGTCCGAGGCAGGCCATCCGGCGCGCCGACGCCAGATGGTCACAGCAGCCGTTCTGCATAGGGATACGCCAATGGATTTCGACCTTCACGGCAAGCGCGTTTTCGTGGCCGGGCATCGCGGCATGGTCGGCTCGGCCATCCTGCGCAGGCTGGGGGACGAGGACTGCGAGGTCCTGACCGCATCCCGCGATGAACTCGATCTCATGGATCAGGCCGGCGTTCGGCACTGGATGGCTGGCCACAGGCCGGATGCGGTGGTGATGGCAGCGGCCAAGGTCGGCGGTATCCTGGCAAACAACAGCTTGCCGGTCGATTTTCTGCAGGACAATCTGATCATGCAGACCAATGTCATCGAGAGCGCCTTTCGCAACGAGGTGCAGAAATTACTGTTCCTCGGTTCGTCCTGCATCTATCCGAAATTTGCGGCGCAGCCGATCTCCGAGGACGCCTTGCTGACCGGTCCGCTCGAACCGACCAACGAATGGTACGCGATCGCCAAGATTGCTGGGCTGAAACTGTGCCAGGCCTATCGGCGCCAATACGGTGTCGAGTACATCTCGGCGATGCCAACCAACCTCTATGGCCCCGGCGACAATTTCGAGCTGTCCACCAGCCATGTCGTACCAGCCCTGATGCGCAAGGCGCACAAGGCCAAGCGCGCCGGCGACAAAACCCTGGAGGTCTGGGGATCGGGCACGCCGATGCGCGAGTTCCTGCATGTCGACGACGCCGCCGACGCTCTGGTCTGGCTGCTGAAAAACTATTCCGGCGACAGCCACGTCAATGTCGGCTCGGGCGAAGACATCACCATCGCCGAGCTGGCCCGCACCATGCTGTCCGTCGTCGGCGCCGAGGCGGTGCTCACATTCGATGCGACGAAGCCGGACGGCACACCGCGCAAGCTGATGGACGTGTCACGCCTGTTTGCCACGGGCTGGCGCCCGCGATACTCGCTTCAGAGCGGATTGGAGCAGACCTATGCCTGGTTTCTCCGGCATATTGAGACGGGCGATCTCCGCCTCGGCGCGGCCTGATCTCAATCGACGCTGGTTGCTGCTACCAGACAGGACGGTTGGGCGGCCGTCCCTTGGCCATGGCCAATGCAAAATCGCTCGCCGAAGCATTGGCTGGGCTAAAAAATCAAGGCGTCCGATTTTGGCATTCTCGAAAATGCGGCACACGCCGCCCAGCCTAGAAACGCCCGCAAGACAAGGAAATCTACGGGCACGAGAGACGGTGGATTGTCTGGATGGTGGGCGTGACAGGGATTGAACCTGTGACCCCTGCAATGTCAATGCAGTGCTCTCCCGCTGAGCTACACGCCCATCCGAAGCCGCGCATACACCATTTTTGCCACGGCGCGTCAATAGGAGGAAAAGGGAAAGAACGGTTCGCCTTGCCGCGCCGAAAGCCGGCAGCGGAAAGCGCGTCAGGCCGCCTGCAGCATCTTTTCGACCTCGTTGACGAGGTCGCGCAGATGGAACGGCTTCGACAGCACCTTGGCGTCTTTCGGCGCCTTGGAATCCGGATTGAGCGCAACGGCGGCGAAGCCGGTGATAAACATGACCTTGAGGTCGGGATCGATCTCGGTGGCGCGGCGGGCGAGTTCTATGCCGTCCATCTCCGGCATGACGATATCGGTCAAGAGCAGCGAAAAAGGCTCTTCGCGCAACCGCTCATAGGCGCTGGCGCCATTGTCGAAATCGCTGACCTGATAGCCGGCACGCTCCAGCGCCTTGACGAGGAACCGGCGCATGTCATCGTCGTCTTCCGCCAGTAGAATGCGTGCCATCTTTTCCCGCTCGAATCACCCGTCCGAGACTGCCGTGGGGCAGCCCGTTAACCATCCTGTATATGAGGAGGTGACGGTAAACATCAAGTGAAGATAAAGGCCCGATCGGCCTTTAACAAAGCGGTCCGGACGCCGAAACGCTGGACATGCGGCCGGCGAGGTGGCACCTTTCCAACCATGATGCATTGGTGTTTCCGGATTCGTTCAAATTGAAAACGGCAGCCGAGGATTTTTCGGTCGTTCCTCCCTTCGAAATCCGGTCGGGCGCCGAACAGCGCGTCCCCTTCCTCTTCAACTCGCCGCATAGCGGCCGTCACTATCCGGACCGGTTCCTGGCCATGGCAAGGCTGGACCGAAACGCCATCCGCCGCTCCGAAGATTGCTATGTCGACGAATTGTTCGGTGGCGCCGTCGCGCTCGGCGCGCCGATGCTGGCGGCAAACTTCCCGCGCGCTTATCTTGACGTCAACCGGGAACCCTGGGAACTCGATCCGCGCATGTTCGCCGAACCCGTGCCGTCCTTCTGCAACATCCGCTCGGCGCGCGTGGCCGGCGGGCTTGGCACTGTGCCCAAGCTGGTGGGAGAAGGGCTCGACATCTATGCCGGCCGCTTGCCGCTGGCGGAAGCCGTTGCGCGTATCGAGGCCGTCTACAAGCCTTATCATGAGACGCTGAAGCGGCTTTTGACCAGGACCCATGCGCGGTTCGGCTTTGCCGTGCTGATCGATTGCCACTCGATGCCGGCGAGCATCAGGGTCGGCGACAGCGGTGTCAGGCCCGACTTCATCGTCGGCGACCGTTTCGGCATGTCCGCCTCGGCAGCGTTGACCGAGACGGCGATCGGCCTGCTGATCGGCATGGGCTACACCGTCGCCCATAACAAGCCTTACGCCGGAGGCTTCATCACCGAGCACTATGGCCGCCCCGTCCGCCATCTCCATGCACTGCAGATCGAGGTCAATCGCGGGCTTTACATGAACGAGCGGACGTTCCAGAAATCCGCCGGCTTCGATGCACTCGCCGACGATCTGGCACAATTCTCGGCCGACCTGATGGCGATGCCCGATCACGATTTTATCGATCTGCCGCTTGCCGCCGAATGATGCCAAAAATCGGAATCGATTTTTACATGGGAATTCTGGGCCAAATAACAGGTCTTGCGCCAGATAAAGGCATCGGTGTGCGGGTCGGAAAGGCGCGCGATGCGCTGGATGCCGCGCCGAAAAAAAGACCGCATCGTTTGCACGACACGGTCGAAGTCTAGGGAGGAAACGCCCAAGGAGGGCATGGACAGGAACGCCTGTCCGAGAACAAATCTATTGTGCGATGCACAAATGTCAAGCCGTCGACCGGCGTTTTAATTCACCGTTATGTTGAAACTGGATTCGAGGGGCGCTAGCGTTGCATTCGAGCAACAGTTGACGATGCGCAAAAGTTCTGCACGCCCTTGTTTTGGCGGAAAACCACAGGCAAACGACGGTTCCAGCACGCTACAACGCGGGAGAATCAGTTGGACATCAGCATCGATTTCATGCGGCGCATTGCGCATGCCGCCGCAGCCGAAACCTTGCCGCGCTTCCGCAGCCAAGGCGCGGTCGCCAACAAGGAGCAAGGCAGCTTCGACCCGGTCACCGAGGCCGACCGCGAGGCCGAGCGGGTCATCCGGGCGCTTATATCAGCGGAATATCCCGATCACGGCATCCTCGGCGAGGAGCATGGCAGCGAGAACATATCCAGCAGGCATGTCTGGGTGATCGATCCGATCGACGGCACGCGCGCCTTCATTTCCGGGCTGCCGGTGTGGGGAACATTGGTCGGGCTGACGGTCGACGGCGATGCCGTCGCCGGCATGATGTCGCAGCCCTTCACCGGCGAGCTTTTCTACGCCAACGCTTCCGGTGCCCATTATGAAGGCCCGGGCGGGCCACGAAGGCTGACGACGCGCAAGACGACAAACCTTACCGACGCGACGCTGTTCACCACCACGCCGGCACTGTTCAAGGGAGACGCGCGTCTGCGCTACGACCTGTTCGAGCGGCAGGTCCAGCTCGCCCGCTACGGCACCGACTGCTATGCCTTCGCCATGGTCGCGGCGGGAAGCGTCGACATCGTTGCCGACCCCGGTTTGAAACCCTACGATATCGTCGCGCTGATCCCGATCATCGAGAACGCCGGTGGCGTCGTCACCACCTTCGAAGGCGGACCGGCGGAAACGGGTGGCGACATCCTGGCTGCGGCAACGCCGGAGCTTCATGCCGCCGCGATGGCGGCGCTGCGTGGCTGAGCGTGGAAAGCGTTCGGGCGGTGATTCCCCGACCCTCCTGACAGGAGGATGTCAGCAACTCTCTGCTATGGAAGTGATGTCCCGGAGGGATTCACATGCCGACGCAGTCAACAACCAACCATTCCGAAGATGCGTCGGCAGAAAACGCTCCAGCAGACGGGCGGGCCGATTTCGATTTCTTCTTTGGCCGCTGGAACGTCAGCCATCGGAGGTTGCAGAAGCGCCTGCAAGACGACACGAACTGGGACGTGTTTGGCGGGACATGCGAAGTGCGCCCGATCCTTGGCGGCCTCGGCAATGTCGATGACAATGTGATTGAATTGCCCGTTGAGGCCTATCGCGCCGCCACGTTGCGGACGTTCGATCCGGCGACGAGCCAATGGTCGATCTGGTGGATCGACGGCCGCAACCCGGCGACCGTCGATATTCCGATGCGCGGCACCTTCGAAGCAGGCGTCGGCACGTTCCTGTGCGAAAGACGTCTTCGACGGACGCAATATCTACGTTCGCTTCCTGTGGTCGCGGATCACTGAAAAATCGGCGCGCTGGGAGCAGGCTTTTTCACCGGATGTCGGCAAGACCTGGGAGACCAATTGGATCATGCATTTCGCCCGGCAAGTGTAGGCGGGCCGATCGACTTGGAAGGCATTTTTTCAAGCCGAGACATGGATTTCAATGAGTTGAAGCGCTCTTTGCGCGTCCGGAGGGAGTGCGGTACTCAATCAGCCCGTGTCGTCGCTTCCCGGGATGAAGGCATCGAAGGCGGCAAAGAACTGCTCGCGATAGAAGTCGGCTTCCTGCAATATTTCATGGCGTGCACCATCGATCACCAGCAGCGAACCGAGGCGCAGACGCCTGGTGTAGGTTTCCACCGCCTTGGTCGAGACGACCTGGTCGGCGCCGGCGGCGATCACCAGCAAGGGTACCTGGATCCTGGCCATGAAGTCGGGGTCGCTGATGGCGTCGGACGCCTCCGCCGCCGCTTTCAGCCAGCGTATCGTCGGGCCGCCGAGTGCCAGTTGCGGGTAGGTTTCGTAGATCAGCGTGTTGCGCCGATACCGCTCCGGATCCGATGTCACCATGTTGGCGGCAAACGGAATGGTTCTTCTGGGCCGCGGACCCCAGGCGGCATAAAGCTTGCCAAGGCCCAGCAGACAGAACAGCGAGCAGAGGCGGCGAACGGTGGTTGTCGAGACCGGCAGGTCGGGCACGGCAAGGAATGGCGCGATCAGCACCATGCGCCGTACGCGGTTCACCATCGACGGCGCAGCAAGCAGCGTAATCACCGCACCAGCCGAATGGGCCAATATGTAATATGGCCCCCGGCAGTCGGGCAGCACGATCTCCTCGAAGAACTGTTCCAGGTCGCCGGTGTAGTCGAAGAAGCTCCGGACATAGCCGCGCTCGCGGTCGCTGATCAGCCGATCGGAACCGCCCTGGCCGCGCCAGTCGAGGGTGGCAACGCCAAAGCCGCGATCGGCAAGGTTGCGGATGGTCTCGAAATACTTTTCGATGCACTCGTTGCGGCCGGTCAGCACGACCACGGTGCCCTTCATCGGGCGGGCAACGGCGGGAAAGAGGCCATAACGGATCTTCTTGCTGTCGCGCGTGGTGAAGAAACCACCGGCCGCATTTTCCGGTAGCGGATTTCCCGGAACTTCGCGGAAGAGGGGAATTTCGTTAAGAAGGTCCGTCATTCGGCGCTGCGTTTGTGTGTCGCTGCCTGCATGGCGCAAGCTGTGGTAGGCATAGACGTCCATGCAGCAAAAGCAAAGGAATTCCGGACGCGTTTGAGAGGCTGAACGAGGCAGCCAGCAAGTGAGGCCGAAAGCAGCTTGCGGCATGCTTCCGGCCCCCGTCGATCCGGGAGGAAGGGACGTTACACCCGGTCGGCCCCGTTGCGGTATCTCGCGCATAACCCCGAAAATCGCACCCGATTTTCGCTGTGAATCATGCGCAATCAAAGTGTTACAGCGTCCTTTGCGTGTCCGAGAAGACGCGCGACGCCGTAACCGCCGCCTGTTCCTTGATCCTGGAACCAGTCTAGCGCGACTTAGCTGAACGCCCGCCGAAGCCGCGGTTCATCTGCCGTTCATCGAGAAATCTTGAAATGCTTTCACGTGTTCCCCAAATGTCTGTTGCGGCCGCCAATGTCGGGGCCGCTGGCCTATCCGGAACGCCGTCACGGGTTTCGCACCGGCCATACGCAAACCTTGTTGCTCAACAGGAGAACACACTATGCGTCACGTTGATTTTTCCCCGCTCTATCGTTCGACCGTCGGTTTCGACCGGCTGTTCACCATGCTCGATTCGCTTGCGCAGCCTGAAAGTGCGCAGACCTATCCGCCCTACAACATCGAGCGCACCGGCGAGGATTCCTATCGCATCTCGATGGCGGTCGCCGGCTTCTCGGACGACGAGCTCTCGATCGAGGCTCACCGCAACGTCCTGACTGTCACGGGTGAGCGCAAGGAAGAGGGCAATGGCGAAGGCTCCGAACTGCTCTATCGCGGTATCGCCGGCAGGGCCTTTGAGCGCCGCTTCCAGCTTGCCGACCACGTTGACGTCGTCGGCGCTTCGCTGAAGAACGGCCTGCTCTTCGTCGACCTCAAGCGCAATATTCCCGAGGAGCTGAAGCCCCGCAAGATCGCCATCACCGCGTCTTCGGCGAAGGCCAAGCAGATCGAGGCTAACACCGCCGCGTAAGCCGCGTCACAAGACGACCTCAGGGACGAAGGGCGGCGCCTGGCGCCGCCCTTTTTTGGTGGATAAGGTGCCGCTATCCAGCAACTAGCTGGCCAAAGCGGTCGACCTCTTCGGCCGTGGTCGCAAAGCTGGTGACGAAACGGTAGAGCGCCTCGTCCTCGCCGATATGGCCGTCGAAGCCATGCGGCTTGTGCCAGTCGTAGAAGGCGGCACCGGCCAATTGCACCCGTTCAGCCTCGGCCTTTTTCATCACCGCGAACACTTCGTTCGCTTGCGGCAGCCAGGCCAGGCGAGCCGACGGGGAATCCTCGATCAGTGCAGCAAGGCGTGCTGCCGTACCGTTGGCGTGCCGGGCCGTGTCAAGCCACAGGTCGTCCTTGAAATAGGCTTCGAACTGCGCGGCGACGAAGCGCGATTTCGACAACAATTGCGCCGCGCGCTTGCGCAGGAAGGCCAGTTCCCTGGCGCGGTCGAGATCGAATAGCACGATAGCCTCGGCGCACCAGCAGCCGTTCTTGGTACCGCCGAAAGAGAGGATGTCGACGCCGCGCTTCCAGGTCATCTCCGCCGGCGTCGTCTCTAGCGCGACCAGCGCATTGGCGAAGCGGGCGCCATCCATGTGCAGCGGCAGTTTGTGATGCTTGGCGATCGCCGAAATCCGGGCAATTTCGTTCAGTGTGTAGATGGTGCCGACTTCGGTCGACTGGGTGATCGACACCGCCATCGGGCGCCCGGAATGGACTATTTCAGGCGCGAATCTGCCCACCGCCCTGTCCAGGTTGTTCGGATCGATCTTGCCCAGCGCACCGTCGACGGGATAGAGCCGTGAGCCGCCGGTAAAGTATTCCGGCGCGCCGCATTCATCCTCAATGACATGCGACTCTCGATGGCAGAAGGAAATGCCGCCTGATTTGTTATAGGCGGTCAGCGACAGCGAATTGGCGGCGGTGCCGGTCGCCACGAAAAACACCGCGACCTCGCGCTCGAAAATTTCGTTGAAGCTCTGGTAGACAGCCTGGTCGAGGGCGCCGTCGCCATAGGCGGTGGAGAAGCCGCCGGCGTGGGCGGACAGGCCCGCGGCGATGCTGGGATGGGCGCCTGCCCAATTGTCGGAAGCGAAATTCATACGTTTGCCTGTGCTAGAAAAATCGATGCAACCTTGGCCGCTTTCGCATGCCGCTCGCAAGTGCCAAGCACCGGATAGGCGGTAACGCCAGCGAGAGCGGAAAACAGGACATACGGGCGAAGGTTGCGTTTTGGCGTGGCCGCGCGTAATTTTCTGTCGCGGACAGCCCAAGATTGTTGTGAATCGGTCTTGTGCCCATACGTGATTTCTGTCATAAAAATTTAGGACAGTAGTGCTGTCTTATTTTGTCGCACAAAACAGGCTGGATTGGCGTATTATTAGGCCTCTCCGGCCGCTGCCGCGAGCGACAGATAGACGGCCGGCTCTGGCCTGTACGATTACCGGATGCGAACCAGGCCGCCTGGTTCGGCAAGGATTTCGCAAGACGTGCCGTAAGGATGAGAGGGAAGCTCATGCGCTTCCCAACGGAAACCAGCGCCCTAAGGGCTGGGGATGGAGGACAGGACGATGACGGAAGTGACGCCATCTGCGACGAACGGCCCGGCCGCGCAGACGAAAGCGCCAGCCGTCAAAAATCGGTCCCGAACCAAAATTGAGCGAACCGACACCGGCTTCGCCGCGCACGGCCTGTACGATCCGCGCAACGAGCACGATGCCTGCGGCGTCGGCTTCATCGTCAACATGAAGGGCGTGAAGTCGCATCAGATCGTCAAGGACGGCCTTGCGGTGCTCGAAAACCTGACGCATCGCGGCGCCGTCGGCGCTGATCCGCTGATGGGCGACGGCGCCGGCGTGCTGGTGCAGCTTCCCGACCGCTTCTTCCGCGAGGAAATGGCCAGCCAGGGCATCGAATTGCCCAAGCCCGGCCACTATGCCGTCGGCCATGTGTTCATGCCGCGCGATCCGGAGCTTCAGGCGCATATCGAAGGCATCATCGCCGAGGTGGCGCAGCTCGAAGGCCAGCCGCTGCTCGGCTTTCGCGATGTGCCCGTCGACAATTCATCGCTGTCCAAGGCGCCTGATATCGCGGCTTCCGAACCGGTCCAGCGGCAGGTGTTCCTGGGCCGTGGCGCCGAGATCGAGAGCGACGACGATTACGAGCGGCGGCTCTACATCCTGCGCAAGGTCATTTCCGGTCGTATCCACGAGGAGACCAAGGGCGTCGACAATGGCTTCTACGTCGTGTCGATGTCATCGCGGACCATCGTTTACAAGGGCATGTTCCTGGCTTATCAGGTCGGCGCCTATTACAAGGATCTGACCGATCCGCGTTTCGAGACGGCGCTGATCCTGGTCCACCAGCGTTTCTCGACCAACACCTTCCCGTCCTGGAAGCTAGCACATCCCTATCGGATGGTCGCCCACAATGGCGAGATCAACACGCTGCGCGGCAACGTCAACTGGATGGCGGCGCGGCAGGCTTCGGTCGATTCCGAACTGTTCGGCAACGACATCTCCAAGCTGTGGCCGATCTCCTATGAGGGGCAGTCGGACACCGCATGTTTCGACAATGCGCTCGAATTCCTGACGCAGGGCGGCTACTCGCTCGCTCACGCGATGATGATGCTGATCCCGGAAGCCTGGGCCGGCAACAAGTTGATGGATCAAGATCGCAAGGCCTTTTACGAATACCACGCCGCCCTGATGGAGCCGTGGGATGGGCCGGCGGCGGTGGCCTTCACCGATGGCCGCCAGATCGGCGCCACGCTCGACCGCAATGGGCTGCGCCCGGCGCGCTACATCGTCACCGACGACGATCGCGTCATCATGGCCTCGGAAGCCGGCGTGCTGCCGGTGCCGGAGGAGAGGATCGTCAAGAAGTGGCGGCTGCAGCCCGGCCGCATGCTGTTGATCGACCTGGAAAAGGGCCGCATCGTTTCCGACGAGGAGATCAAGTCGGAGATCGCGACCAGGCATCCCTACAAGAACTGGCTCGCCAACACCCAACTTATCCTGGAAGACCTGAAGCCGGTCGAGCCACGCGCATTGCGCAGGGACGTCAGCCTGCTCGATCGCCAGCAGGCGTTCGGCTACACCCAGGAAGACACCAAGCTGTTGATGTCGCCGATGGCGACCACTGGCCAGGAAGCGGTCGGCTCGATGGGCACCGACACGCCGATTTCGGCGATGTCGGACAGATCGAAGCTGCTCTACACCTATTTCAAGCAGAACTTCGCCCAGGTCACCAACCCGCCGATCGACCCGATCCGCGAGGAACTGGTGATGAGCCTGGTGTCCTTCATCGGGCCGAGGCCGAACATCTTCGACCTCGTCGGCAATTCGCGTCGCAAGCGGCTCGAAGTGCGCCAGCCGATCTTGACCAATGGCGATCTCGAAAAGATCCGCTCCATCGGTCATACCGAGGACCGTTTCGACACCAAGACGATCGACATCACCTATGCTTCGAACGAAGGCGCAGCCGGCATGCAGGGCGCCATCGACCGGCTGTGCGAGCGCGCCGAGGCGGCGGTCGCCGGCGGCTACAACATCATCATCCTGTCCGACCGTCAGCTCGGGCCGGACCGCATCGCCATCCCGGCATTGCTGGCGACGGCGGCGGTCCACCATCATCTGATCCGCAAGGGCTTGCGCACCTCGGTGGGGCTCGTTGTCGAGTCCGGCGAACCACGCGAGGTGCATCATTTCTGCTGCCTTGCCGGCTATGGCGCCGAGGCGATCAATCCCTATCTCGCCTTCGACACGCTGCTCGACATGCATAAGCGCGGCGAGCTGCCGGCCGAGGTCGACGCCTATGAGGTTGTGTCCCGCTACATCAAGTCGATCGGCAAGGGCATTCTCAAGGTGATGTCGAAGATGGGCATCTCGACCTACCAGTCCTATTGCGGCGCGCAGATCTTCGACGCCATCGGGCTGAAGACCGATTTCGTGCAGAAGTATTTCACCGGCACCGCGACGCTGATCGAAGGCGTCGGGCTGGAAGAGATCGCGGCCGAGACGGTCAGCCGCCACGCTGACGGCTTCGGCAACGACCCGGTGCTGCGCAACAGCCTCGAGGTCGGCGGCGAATACATGTTCCGCATGCGCGGCGAAGCACATATCTGGTCGCCCGATGCGGTGGCCACCCTGCAGCACGCTGTGCGCCAGGGGTCGTGGGAGACGTTCAAGGACTATTCCGCTCAAATTGACAGCGAGACGGCGCGGGCGCAGAGCATTCGCGGCCTGTTCAAGATCAGGCTCGCCGAAGAAACCGGGCGCAAGAAGGTCGCGCTCGACGAGGTCATGTCGGCGGCCGATATCGTCAAGCGGTTCTCGACCGGAGCGATGTCCTTCGGCTCGATCTCCAGGGAAGCGCACACCACGCTGGCGCGCGCCATGAACACCATCGGCGGCAAGTCGAACACCGGCGAGGGCGGCGAAGAGGCCGACCGCTACCTGCCGCTGCCGGGCGGCGGCAAGAACCCCGAGCGTTCGGCCATCAAGCAGGTTGCCTCCGGGCGTTTCGGCGTCACGGCGGAATATCTGGTGAATTCCGATGTGATGCAGATCAAAGTCGCGCAAGGCGCGAAGCCCGGCGAGGGCGGTCAGCTGCCCGGCCACAAGGTCGATGCCACCATTGCCAAGGTCAGGCATTCGACGCCCGGCGTCGGCCTGATCTCGCCGCCGCCGCATCACGACATCTACTCGATCGAGGATCTGGCGCAGCTGATCTACGATCTCAAGAACGTCAATCCGGCGGCTGATGTCTCGGTCAAGCTGGTGTCCGAAGTCGGTGTCGGCACGGTTGCGGCCGGCGTCGCCAAGGCGCGCGCCGATCACATCACCATTTCCGGCTACGACGGCGGCACCGGCGCATCGCCGCTGACCTCGCTCAAGCACGCCGGCAGCCCGTGGGAAATGGGCCTTGCCGAGACGCACCAGACGCTGGTGCTCAACGGTCTCAGGTCGCGCGTCGCGCTGCAGGTCGATGGCGGCCTGCGCACCGGCCGCGACGTCGTCATTGGCGCGCTGCTTGGCGCCGACGAATTCGGCTTCTCGACCGCGCCGCTGATCGCGGCCGGCTGCATCATGATGCGCAAGTGCCATCTCAACACCTGCCCTGTCGGCGTCGCGACGCAGGATCCGGTCTTGCGCAAGCGCTTCAAGGGTACGCCGGAACATGTCATCAACTTCTTCTTCTATGTGGCTGAAGAGGTCCGGGCGTTGCTCGCCGAGATGGGTTACACCCATCTCGACCAGATCATCGGCGACACCGATCTCTTGGAAAAGCGGGCGCTGATCCAGCACTGGAAGGCGCGCGGGCTCGATTTCAGCAAGATGTTCTTCAAGCCGGATGCCCCGCATGAGGCGGTGCACTGGACTGAGCGGCAGAAGCATCCGATCAATGACGTGCTCGACCGCAAGCTGATCGAGTTGGCCAAGCCGGCGCTGGAAGCCAGGCAGCCGGTCAGCATCGAGCTGCCGATCCGAAATGTCGACCGTTCGACCGGCGCCATGCTGTCCGGCGAAGTGGCAAAGCGCTTCAAGCACAAGGGCCTGCGCGAGGACACGATCTCGGTGAAGCTCACCGGCACCGCCGGCCAGTCCTTTGGCGCCTTCCTGGCGCGTGGGGTCTCGTTCGAGCTGGTCGGTGCGGCCAATGACTATGTCGGCAAAGGCCTGTCGGGCGGCCGCATCGTCATCCGCCCGCCGGAGAACACCAACATCGTCGCAGCGGAGTCGATCATCGTCGGCAACACGGTGCTCTACGGCGCGACCGAGGGCGAGGCCTATTTCAGCGGCGTCGCCGGCGAGCGTTTTGCGGTTCGCAATTCGGGCGTGGCCGCCGTCGTCGAAGGCGTTGGCGACCATGGCTGCGAGTACATGACCGGCGGCATTGTCGTCGTCATCGGCCAGACCGGCCGCAACTTTGCCGCCGGCATGTCGGGCGGCGTCGCCTATGTGCTCGACGAGGAAGGTGATTTCGCCGAGCGCTGCAACATGGCGATGGTCGAACTGGAACCCGTTCCCGAAGAAGACGACCTGATGGAGAAACTGCTCCATCATGGCGGCGACCTCGACCACAAAGGCCGCGTCGACGTGTCCGGCGACATGACCAGCCATGACGAGGAGCGGCTCTATCAGCTGATCTCGAACCACGTCCATTATACGGGTTCGGTGCGCGGCCGCGAGATCCTCGACAACTGGGCGACTTTCCGGCCGAAATTCCGGAAGATCATGCCGGTCGAATACCGTCGCGCGCTGATCGAAATGGAGCGCATGCGCATGGGCGTGGCGGCGGAATAGGCTTTGGGAGTTCCCGGGAAGCCAGGCTTCCCTATCGACGCCTTCATCAACAATCCTAGCCTCGGACTGAAGGTTGCCATGGCTGCCTTATGAGGTTAACGGGTGCGTCTTCGAGCGCGCCATCTGGACAGCAGGGACTGGACTATGGGCAAGGTAACAGGGTTTCTCGAGATCGACCGGCAGGTGCACAAGTACCAGCCGGCTTCCGACCGCATCCGGCATTTTCGCGAGTTCACGCTGCCGATGTCGGACAAGGAGGTCGAGAAACAGGCCGCGCGCTGTATGGATTGCGGCATCCCGTACTGCCACGGGCCGACCGGCTGCCCGGTCCACAACCAGATCCCGGACTGGAACGATCTCGTCTACAATGGCGACTGGGACAATGCGATCCGCAACCTGCACTCGACCAACAATTTCCCGGAATTCACCGGCCGCATCTGTCCGGCGCCTTGCGAGGAAGCCTGCACGCTCAACCTCGAGGACATTCCGGTCGCCATCAAGACGATCGAGCAGGCGATCGCCGACAAGGCCTATGAAACCGGTCATATCCGGCCCTATCCGCCGGAAAAGAAGACCGGCAAGCGCGTCGCAGTCATTGGCTCGGGGCCGGCCGGCATGGCGGCCGCCCAGCAGCTTGGCCGCGCCGGCCACGACGTTCACGTCTATGAGCGCGAGAGCCGGCCGGGCGGGCTGATGCGCTACGGCATCCCCGACTTCAAGATCGAGAAACACTATATCGACCGGCGCATCGAGCAGATGCAAGGCGAGGGCGTGAGCTTCCATTGCGGCGTCAATGTCGGCGTCGACAAACCGGTGGCGGAGCTGCTCGCCGAATACGATGCTGTGCTCTATTGCGGCGGTTCGGAAACACCGCGCCCGGCCAACATTCCCGGCGACGATCTCGACGGCGTGCATGATGCGATGCCCTATCTGGTGCAGCAGAACAAGCGCATCGGCGGCGAGCCGATCCAGTCGGTGGCGTGGCCCTCGCGGCCGATCGTCGCCGGCGGCCAGCATGTTGTCGTCGTCGGTGGCGGCGACACCGCATCCGACTGCGTCGGTACCGCCTTCCGCCAAGGCGCCGTTCGTGTCACCCAGCTCGACATCCGGCCGCAGCCGCCGGAAAAGGAGGACAAGCTTTCGGTCTGGCCCTACTGGGCGACGAAGATGCGCACCTCGTCCTCGCAGGCCGAAGGCGCCGAGCGCGAGTTCCAGGTGGCGACGCTCGAATTCATCGGTGAGGAGGGCGCGTTGACCGGCGTCAAATGCTGCGAGGTCGATGAAAAGCGCAAGCCGATCGCCGGCACGGAATTCGTCATCCGCGCGGATCTCGCCTTCATCGCCATCGGCTTTGCCGGGCCGGCCGCCGTCGGACCGGTGTCGGAACTGGCTGGCCAGATGAAGATCGCCACCGACAGCCGCCGCTCGAACAACGTCGAGGCCAATGACCGCGACTACAAGACCAGCGTCGAAAAGCTCTATGCGGCGGGCGACGTGCGCCGCGGCCAGTCGCTGGTCGTCTGGGCGATCCGCGAGGGCCGGCAGGCGGCCCGCTCGATCGACGAGGCGCTGATGGGATCGAGCGTGCTGCCGCGCTGAGGCTGTCTCGAGACCCTACTTGCGCGCCCTCTGAAGACGTTTTCTGCTCTTCCGGTGCCCCGGGGCAGGTTTACGGAGTGGTCGCCGTGGTCGTTTCGGTTGCGGCCGCCGCAGGCTGTCCCCTGGGCGGCCAGGAAAAATCGTCGGCGCGGCCGGGCGAAGCAGCGGGCGCCTTGCCCTCGACGACAAGTTTTTCGCCGGGCCCGTCCGCCTTCGCCGGCGATGCGGCGCCGAGAAGTTCAGAACCGCCATCGAGCGCCGGATCGTTGAGCAGCATCGGCACGGTGCGATCGACGGCCATGGGCGCCGGTGCCGGCGCCCCGACGGGAGCGCCCGCTGGCGCGTAAGCTGCCGGTGTGCCCGTGGGCGCGGTCATTCCAAGGATCTTCATCAAGGGTTTTTCGGCATAGAAGGCGAGCTTGCGTTTGCCGGCTTTCGACACATAGATGCCGTCGTCGGTGCGCAGGCGCACCGGCTGGCCGTTGATATCAGGTCCGCTGGTGACAAAGGCGCCGTCCTCGTCGACGAAACCGTCCCAGATGTCGACGAATTCGCCGCCATGGCTTTCGGCCGTCGAGCGGTAAATGTCGTTGAAAACCAGCATGTCTGAGGTCATCTTCGGCGCCTTGAATGCCGGCATGCCGACCCATAGATACGGCACCTTGGCCGCTGCAATGGCCTTACCGAACGCTTCGGTCCGGCGTTCGTATTCCTTGGTCCAGGCCTCGGACCGCGGCTGTTCGCGTTCACCGTTCACGCGCATTTGCTGCCGATCGTTAGAGCCCAGCATGACGATTACGGCCGCGGGCTTTTCGGTCTCGATCAGCGACTTGATCTGTTCGGGCCAGTTGTAGAAATCGTCACGCACGAAACCGGACGAACCGTTGCTGCGGACGACGATCCTGACGTTGGTGTTTTCGGCAAAGGCGGTATCGAGACCTTCGCCGAGGCCGCTCGCCATGAAATCGCCGACCACCAGAACGGTGCGGGCATCCGACGCCTTCTCGACAATCGGGGTTGCCGGCTCAGCCGGCCGGCGCGGCGCGGCGCGGGGCTTTCTTGCTTTTAGCTTCCGTGGCCCGGCCCTCTGGATCTGTCGCGGTGGTTCCATCCACTCGGTTCGGCCCACCCGCTCGCTTCGGCGCAGAAACAACAAGTCGCGCAGCGACCAGCCACGCCTTTGTTCTTCCTGCGCCACGGCCGGCGTGTGAAAGACGGCGGCCGTGCTGACGGCCAGAACGGCAATAGCCAGAACCAGGATCGGCACGCGACGAAGGATCACCCGGATACGCCCAGCCGAAACCAATTACCCTCTCCATCCCTTAAGAGCGCCGGACCCTCAAATCCAACCCGGCCGCCGCTCTATCTTAGTTTGAGCATCGGATTTCCCAAAAACCGGTTGGGTCCGAGGCTCTAGGTCGTCTCCCTATGCGAGGCTAGTTCTGCCTGAGCCATTTGAGCACTTCCATGCTCGGATGTCCGTCCTGGGTCAAGCCAGCCTTTGCCTGGAAGGCCATGATGGCGGCTTTCGATCCCTCGCCGATCTTGCCGTCGAACTTGCCGTCATAGTAGCCGTACTGGGAAAGCCGCTGCTGAAGCTCTTGCCTCTCCTCGAAGGAGAGCTTCGTGAAAGGCCGCTTCCAGTCCTGCACCAGCCCACCATGGCCGGCGATTTCGTCGGCAAGAAGGCCAACGGCAACCGCGTATTTGTCGGCATTGTTGTAGCGCTTGATGACCGAAAAATTCTTGATCATCAGGAAAGCCGGGCCGCCGCGGCCGCCTGGCACCTTCAGCGTGGCCTTCTCCGCGCTATTCTTGAACGGCTTGCCGTTGACACGCCTGACACCCAGCGCTTGCCATTGCGACAGTGACTTCGATCCGGCCGGGAACTTCTTTCCGTCGGGAAGGCTGACTTCATAGCCCCAGGTCTTGCCGGCCTGCCAGCCGTTCTTCTTGAGCAGATTGGCGGCCGTTGCCAATGCATCGGGAATCGAATTCCAGATGTCGCGCTTGCCATCGCCGTCCATATCGACCGCATAGGCCTGATAGCTGGTGGGAATGAACTGGGTATGGCCCATGGCGCCGGCCCATGAGCCGCTGAGGTGGCTTTTGTCGATGTCGCCCCTTTGCAGGATTTTCAGCGCCGCGATCAACTGGGTGCGGGCAAATTTCGATCGTCTCGAGTCGGCATAGCCAAGCGTTGCCAGCGAACGCACGACATTGCGCATGACATCGTCGCGCTTGAGGATTTCGCCGTAATTCGATTCCATAGACCAAATTGCCAGCAGGATATGACGGTCGACGCCGTATTTTGCCTCGATCCTGTCCAGCCACGGCTTCCACTTCCTGGCCATCTGCTGGCCGACAGCGACCGACTGGTCATGGACGCGGTTGTCGAAATAGTCCCAGGCGGGCGCGGTGAATTCGGGTTGATAACGTGCTTTTTCCAGCACGACCGGGTCGGCATCGCTGATGCCCTCGAATGCCCGGTCGTAAACGGCGCCGGAAACACCGCTTCGCACCGCGGTGGCGCGGAAGCTGGCCACCCATTGCCGGAAACCGGCGTCGGCAAAAGCCGATCCGGTGGGCATCAGCAAGGCAAGCGACAGGCTGGCGGCCGCAACGATGCTTGTGAAGCGCTTTGCGGCGTTGCGAACGGACATCTTTTCCTCCTTCTTCATCACAGGAAGACTATTCATCGCCGAACCCGGTTAGCATTTAGTTTACCATAGGTGCCGTTGGGAACGAAAAGGCGGGTTGGTGCTTTACAGACTACGAATTTCTTCTGACCAGCCGTTCCATAATCCTCGATTCCGGCACGAAAATGTCTTGAAGCGGGATTGCCGAACAGGCTTAGAAGCGGATAATTGACAGCATGAAGAGAGTTCGCAAGGCAGTTTTCCCGGTCGCTGGTCTCGGCACGCGTTTTCTCCCGGCCACCAAGGCCATACCCAAGGAAATGCTGACCGTCGTCGACAGGCCAGTCATCCAGTATGTGGTCGACGAGGCACGCGAAGCCGGGATCGAGCATTTCATCTTCGTGACCGGCCGCAACAAGGCGGTCATCGAGGACCATTTCGACGTCCAGTTCGAACTCTATGACACGCTCGCCCAGCGCGGCAAGGACGACGAGCTCGCCCGCCTGCAGCGGCTGCAACCCTCGCCTGGGCAGACCAGCTTCACGCGCCAGCAGGTGCCGCTCGGCCTTGGCCATGCCGTCTGGTGTGCCCGCGAACTGGTCGGCGACGAGCCCTTCGCGCTGCTTTTGCCTGACATGATCATGCAGTCGGAAAAAAGCTGCATGAAAGAGATGGTCGAGCTTTATGCCGAGACCGGCAACAACATCGTCGCGGTTCAGGAATGCGACCCCGCCGAGGCCCATAAATACGGCATCGTCGGCCGCGGCGAGGATACACATCACGGTTTCCGTATCACCGGTATGGTGGAGAAGCCGAAGACCGGCACGGCACCCTCCAATCTATACATCAACGGGCGCTACATCCTGCAGCCGGAGATATTTGGGATTCTTGAGGGCCAGGAGAAGGGCGCCGGCAACGAGATACAACTCACCGATGCGATGCTGAAGCTGGAGAAGCAACAGCCCTTTTATGGGTGCCACTACCAGGGGCGCACCTTCGATTGCGGATCGCCGGAAGGCTTTGTCGAGGCCAATGTCGCCTTCGCGCTGTGGCGCAGCGACATAAACGGACGCATGGCGGGCGTTATCCGCCAGCTTCTCGACGAGATGAAACCCTCAGAGCAGCGGGGCGCGGCGTTCTAGGTATGTCGCCCAAAAGCATGCCCTCGGGGCTTGAACCGATGGTGCGCAACGGTTTTGGGACAACGACAAGCATAAGAACAAGGTTCTCGAAACCACCGTTCCCGCCACGGCCTGACTTGAATCTCGACATGCCCCAAACCTTCAACGGTTTGCTTTACGGCTGCAGTGTCACCCCGACGAAGATGCTGTGGGCGGTGTAGTCGCGGCCCTCCAGATTGCTGGTCTGTTTTTCAGTTCTGGCGCGGGTGGTCAGTCCGGCATACCGGTTCAGCCACCATGTCAGTCCGGCCTCGGCGCTCAGCGTCAGATCATGGCCGTCCGACCCGATGTAGTCGCGCCAGTCCACGCCGAGAGCTGCGTTCCCGATCAGGTTGGCACGGATTTCCCGCTCGCCGGTGAGGCGGCCGGAGTAAAGGATGTCGCCGCTTTCGTTGGCGGTCGTCGTGCCCTCGACGATCGTCTGCCCGGTGAGGCCGATCGTGGTGCCGCGTTCCGGCGACCATCTGAGGTCGGCGTTCACCGTGGCACCCGAAATTGCCGGCAGGCGGTCGTCGTCGATCGCCTCCCGCAGCCAGCCGGCCGAGAATTCGCCGGCAAGCTTCTCGCCAAGATCGACCTCGGCGCCGGCCCGAACGCCGAGCCGCGTCGAGGATCGTTCGAAACCATTGGTGTCGACGCGCAAATCATAGACCCGGCGGCCGATTTCGACCTCGGCGAAAGGGGTGATGGCGGGAGAAATCTCATAGCCGGTGCGCAAGGTGGCGGTATAAAGCGTCGAGTCGCGGTCTTTCTGCGACAGCGTTCCGCCCGTCGAAAGCTTGGCGTCGCCGTAAATGTCGTGTTCGACAGCGCCGGTCAGGGCGAAGCGCATCTTGCCGGCATCCTTCTCGAGCGCAAGGCTGCCGTCAATGGTCTGGCGCACCGGCTGCTCGACGGTGCCTTCGATGACGACTGGCGACGAAGCCGATTCCGGCGCCGACTCGTAACCGAGCTTGGCGATAGCGCGCAGATCGTTGTCGAGGTCGACATTGAGCGTGCCATCGACACGGCCCCGTGCCTCCTGAACCTCGTCGCCCGATATAGTCTTGAGAAAGGTGCCGTAGCCGTCGATGACAGCCGAATTCTCCCGCCAGTCGGAGATGGCATTGAAGCGCAGCGTCGTTTCCGACAGCAGGGCCGGCTTGCCTTCGCTGCTTGAATCGGCATTTGATGTCGCCGTCAGGCCTTGCTCGAGCGTTGGCCTGATCACGAAGGAGCCGAGTTTGATGCCGGTGGCGGCGAACGGGTCGTCCTCGGCCCTCTTATCCCGGCCTTCGATGGCTTCGGCGCGCTCAGCGCCCGGATCGAGCTGCTGCCTCTCGGCGGAATCAATGGTCATGGCACGGCGATTGGTGGCGTCCTGGTCAGTTTCGCCGGTGTCCGTGTCATCCGTCGTGGCTGCAGTCGCGGCGGTGGCTTGTGTCTCGGCGGCTTCGTCTTGATCGGCCGCCCCTTGCGTTGCGCTCGATGGCCGGCGCGGCGGGACGGGAGCGGGGGTGTCCGCAAACGCATCGTCGGTGGCCTCCGGCGGATCAAAAATGCTGCCAGTCGCGGGTGCCGTGTCGTCGTCCTGTACGGCGCCCGGGCTGGCCGGCTGATAGGTGGGCGCCGGCGCAGTGCTCTGGGTGGTTGCGTCGGCCTGATCCTCGGCGCTGGCCATGCTCAATTGCCTGGTCTTGCGCTGCTGGTCGTCCAGAATTGCCGATTCTGAAACCTCGCCGCGCAGCTCGGTTACCTGGGCATAGGGCTGCGCAGGCCGCAGCAAGGCGAAGACGCTGGTCGCCAGCAGCAAGGCGCAGACCGCTTTGCCGTTTCGTCTTCTTTTCTTTTCAGGCTGGGCCCCGGACATCGCCACCACTGCTTGCGCGGCGCACGCGCGCCATACTTACCGAACCGTAAATGGGGATGGTTAACGGAGGGTTGAGGCAGCGGTGGATCAGGCCTCGCTGGATGGCAATTCCGTTGGACAGGCGCGCGGCAAAGCGCTAATCGCATCAGCCATGCATGCGAGATCCCCAGACAAGAAGCGGCTCGATGGGCAAGCTTCGATCGCCTCGGCGCTTAGAACGGTAGCGACTGAGCAGGCCGGTGTCGCGGCGCTGGCGGCCGCGCTCGAAAACGGATTGACCGAACCGTTCGCGCACGCCGTCGACATGGTGTCGCAAATCGAGGGCCGCGTCATCGTCACCGGCGTCGGCAAGAGCGGCCACATCGGCTCAAAGATCGCCGCAACGCTCGCCTCGACCGGCACGCCGGCTTTCTTCGTCCATCCTGCCGAAGCCAATCATGGCGACCTCGGCATGATCGCCAAGGACGATGCCATCATCGCCATGTCGTGGTCGGGCGAGAGTCGCGAGCTCAAGGGCATCATCGCGTATTCCAGGCGCTTCTCGATTCCGCTGATCGCGGTCACCGCCGGAGAGCGATCGGCGCTGGCGCGTGCGGCCGATGTGGTGCTCCTGCTGCCGCGTGCGCCGGAAGCCTGCCCGCACGGCCTGGCACCGACGACATCGACGCTGCTGCAACTGGTGATCGGCGATGCGCTGGCCATCGCGTTGCTCGAAGCGCGCGGCTTCACGCCGGATCATTTCCGCACATTCCATCCCGGCGGGCAACTTGGCGCCAATCTGACGCAGATCCGCGACATCATGCATGTCGGCGACAGGCTGCCGCTGGTGCCTTCGGGCACCGGAATGCGCGAAGCGATCCTCGAATTGTCGCGCAAGGGGTTCGGCTGCGTGGCGATAACCGCCGCGGATGGTGCGCTGATCGGCATCGTCACCGATGGCGATATCAGGCGCCACATTGGCAGCAATCTTCTGGCGATGAGTGTCGATCAGGTCATGACCAAGAAGCCGAAGACCGCCGGGCCGGATACGTTGGTGGCGACGGCGCTGCAGACGATCAACAATTCGGCCATCTCCAGCCTGATGGTTGTCGAGGGCGGACGGCCGGTCGGACTTGTCCATCTGCACGACCTGCTGCGCATCGGCGCGGCCTGACAGACTTCAGGCCTGTTTGAAAAGTCGCCCGCCGAGATGGGTAGGATCGGTCCTAAACCGCCTCGACCGTCAGCTCCAGATCGGTGTCGGCCGCGCCCGTCACGCGCACCTGCGTGCCGGCCGGCAGATCGGGGCCTGAGACGCGCCATAGCGTGTCGCCCAGCTTTATGCGGCCGCGCCCGTCCTTGATCGGCTCGGCAAGTGTCGCCATTCTGCCGATCATTTGTTCGCCGCGGCGATTGAGCAGCGGCTGGTCGGTCGGGTCATGGTGTCCGCCCGCCAGTCTCTTGCCGACATAGGCTGAGATCAGCGACAAAGCGAGGAAGGCGAGAACCTGGATCTGCCAGGTCCAGAATCCTGCGTCCCAGATGAGCAGGGAGACTGCACCGATCAGCAGCGCGGCGATGCCGATCCATAGCATGAAGATGCCCGGTGCGATGACCTCCATTACGAGGAGAACAAAGCCGAGAACCATCCAATTCCAGGGACCGAGTTCCGAAATGATGCGGTCGAACATCGGATCGGCCTCAGCTTTCGCTCGGGCGAACTACCGGCGGACGTGAAGCTTGCCGCGGCGGGCCGGCATTGCCCTCGCTCCCGAAGACTTCCTTGGCGATCGCGCCGATGCCGCCGAGCGTGCCGATCAGTGATGAAGCTTCCATCGGCATCAGCACGACCTTGCTGTTTGTGGCGGAGCCGATCCTGGTCAGCGCTTCGGTGTATTTCAGCGCAACGAAGTAGTTGAGCGCCTGCACGTCGCCCTTGGCGATCGCTTCCGACACCACCTGCGTGGCGCGGGCCTCGGCCTCGGCCGAGCGTTCGCGCGCCTCGGCGTCGCGGAAGGCGGCTTCCTTGCGGCCCTCGGCTTCCAGGATCTGCGACTGCTTGAGCCCTTCGGCGTCGAGGATCTGCGCGCGCTTGTTGCGTTCGGCCATCATCTGGCGACCCATCGATTCGACGAGATTGGCCGGTGGGTTGATGTCCTTGATCTCGACGCGGGTGATCTTGATGCCCCAGGGATGCGCCGCCTCGTCGACGACGCGCAGCAGGCGTTCGTTGATGGCGTCGCGGTTCGATAAAAGCTCGTCAAGGTCCATCGAGCCCATCACGGTACGGATGTTGGTCATCGTCAGGTTGAGGATGGCGTTCTCCAGCCCGGCGACCTGGTAGGCGGCCTGCGCGGCGTTGAGCACCTGGTAGAAGGCCACGCCGTCGACGGCGACGGTGGCGTTGTCGCGGGTGATGATCTCCTGGGTCGGGACGTCGAGCACCTGCTCCATCATGTTCAACTTGGCGCCGATGCGGTCGACGAACGGCACGATGAGGTTGAGGCCGGGGCTCAATGTCTTGGTATAGCGGCCAAAGCGTTCGACGGTATAATTATAGCCTTGCGGGATTGTCCGGATGCCTTTGAAAAGCACGAGCACGACAAGAGCGACAAGAACAAGAAGCGCGATATCGAAACCACTGAAATCCATTTGGCCCTCCCTCAGATGCCGGCCACGGAAGTGTTTCACGCGGCCGACTTCACCAAACACTTAAGTGTGTTTCAGGAACGTTACAATCAGGTGATAGTGGATTACGGTGCATAGAAAGCGGGTTAGCGGCGCGCGATTGTATCCGCTTCAGATCCAGCCCGACAGTTCGCGCCGCACCATCGCCTCGATCACCGCCATGCCCTCGGCACTGTCATTGAGGCAAGGGATGTGCGCGAACTTCTCGCCGCCGGCATGATGGAAAGTCTCGGCCGCCTCCCTGCCGATCTCGTCCAGCGTCTCGATGCAGTCGACGGAAAAGCCCGGATTGACGATGGCGATCGATTTCACGCCTTCTCCGGGCAATTTCTCGACCGTCTTGTCGGTGTAAGGCTGCAGCCACTCCTGCGCACCGAAGCGCGACTGGAACGTGGTGATCAGCTTCTTCTCATCCCAGCCGAGCTTTTCCCGCAGCAGCCGGGTCGTCTCAAGGCAATGGGCCTGATAGGGGTCTCCCTTGTCGGAATAGGGTTTCGGAATGCCGTGATAGGAGGCGATGACCACCTCCGGCTCGAAAGCGAGGGTCGCCAGATGACGCTCGATCGAACGGGCAAGCGCCTCGATATAAACCGGTTCGGCATAGTAGGGCGGCACGCTGCGGATCGCCGGGGCGCGGCGCATCTTCATCAGCGCGCGAAACAGCTGGTCGTTGGCGGTCGCGGTGGTGGTGGCGGAATATTGCGGATAAAGCGGAAAAGAGAGAATGCGGTCGCAGCCCTGCGCGACCAGCCCTTTGGCGACGCTCTCGGTGGAAGGATTGCCGTAACGCATCGCCCAGTCGACGGTGACGCCGGGCAGGTCGCGCAGCGCCTCGGTCAGCTTTTCGCTCTGAGCGCGGGTGTAGGTGCGCAGCGGCGACTCGTTACGCTGCCGGTTCCAGATCCTGGCATAGTTGGCGCCCGACTTCTTCGGCCGCGTGGTGAGAACCAGCCCGTAGAGGATCGGGTACCAGATCGCCTTGTTGAGCTCGATGACGCGCGGATCGGACAGGAATTCCCTGAGATAGCGCCACATCGGCTTGAATTCTGTGCCGTCGGGCGTGCCGAGATTAACCAGCATGACGCCGATCCTGCCCGCCCCGACCGGCGGCTGTCCTGCCGGCGGCGGGCCGAGGACCTTCGCAGCCTTGGGATCGACAGGGTTGGAAAGCATCATAAGGGATCTCCGGACACCGCGCGAAACTAGCGATGCCGCGCCGGTTTTCAATGCAGCGTCTGGCCGCACCTTATCTTACCTCAGGCGGAAAGCAGAAAACCCGCCCGGTTACCCGGACGGGTTTTCCAACAATGACGGAAGAATTTAGTTTGCGGCCGGGATGGTCAAGGTCACGCCGACGGGAAGGCGGCGCGGCTCATAGTCCTTGTTGGCGTCGGAGATCGTTTTCCACTTGGCGCCATCGCCATAGGCTTTTTCCGCCAGATCCCAATAGGTGTCGCCGGCAACGATCACATGGCTGCTTTCGGCCGGCTTTGCCGGCTCGGCAGGCGCAGCTTCGGCTGGCTTGGCTGGTTCCTGGGCCGGTTCCGCCGCAGGAGCCGGTGCCGCGGGCGCCGTCTCGGCTGGCTTTGCCGGCTCGGCAGGTGCCGGCGTTGCCGGGGCGGGTTCCGCCGGCACGGCTGGCGGCGTCGTGGCGATATCGTCCGAACCAGCCGGCGGTTCGGGCATCGCCGGCTCCGCAGTCGCTGCTGGAGCCGTTTCTGCTGGTTTTGCGGGCTCGGCCGGAGCGGGCGCAGCCTCGGCCGGCTTCGCCGGTTCCTGGGCCGGTTCCGCCGCGGCGGCGGCCGTGGTCTCGGTGATGCGGCCATCGAGCTTCGGCGTATAGGGCCGATGTGCACTGAGATAATCGGCGACCACCTGTTCGAGGCCCGGTCCGTAATCATAGGCGTTCTTGGCCTTGTCGGCGAACACCTTGTAGCCGTCGCCGCCCTGGCGCACATAGTTGTTGGTGGCGACCAGGTAATCCTTGTCCGGATTGATCGGGGTCCACGCGCCGCCTTGCATGACTTCGACCGACTTGACGCGCCCGGCATTCGGGGCAGCCGATTTGTCGAATGAGTACTTCAGGCCGGCAACCTGCGGGAAGCGTCCGGCGCCGTCCTCGATCTGGCTGAGACCGTTCTCGAGCCCGGCAATCAGATCCTTGCCGGAAATCTGGAAGGTCGCCAATGTGTTCTGGAACGGCAGCACGTTCAGCACTTCGCCCATGGTGACGGTGCCCTGGTCGATCGAAGCGCGCAGACCGCCGCCATTCGTGATGACGATCTCCACACCCTGGTCCTTGACGCGGTCAAGGACGGCATCGGAGACGAGATTGCCCATCTCGCACTCGCGGGTGCGGCAGTTCTCACGGCTGCCGTCGATCGCTTTGGTAGTTTCGGCGACCTCCTGGTTCTTCAATGCCTCGATTGGCGCGCCGAGCTCCTTGATGCGGGCAAGCACCGCGGGATCTGGCGTGATCGACTTGTCGAGGTAGATCGGGTCGCCGCTGGCTTGCTTGACGACGCCGTTGTCGTCAAACACGACCTTGAACTCGCCGAGATATTTCGAATAGGACGCCGCCTGGACGACCGGCACTTTGTAGCCGTCCGGATTGTCGACCATCGTCGGGTAGGGGCCTTCAGCTTTGGGGTCGGTGTTGGACAGCAGCGAATGGCTGTGGCCGCCGACCACCACGTCGACACCTGGGATCTTGGCGATGACGTCGCGCTCGCGCTTGTAACCGATATGGGTGACCGCGATGATCTTGTTGACGCCTTCTCCCTTCAGCTTCTCGACCTCTGACGTGATCGACTTGACGTCGTCCTCGATCGTGACGTTAGGGCCTGGCGAAGCAAGCTCCGGCGTGTCGTTGGTGACCGCGCCGACGACGCCGATCTTCTGGCCGCCGACCTCGATCACGATCGACGGTTTCACGCGGTCACCCAGCTTGGATTGCGCGTTGGCCTTCACATTGGCGCCGAGCACCGGAAATTTGATCATATCCAGGAACGGCGCCAGCGCCGCCTCGCCGTCGTCGAACTCGTGATTGCCGACCGCCATGGCGTCGAATTTCATCTGGTTGAGGAATTCGCCTTCGGTCTTGCCCTTGTAGGTGGTGTAGAAGAGCGAACCCTGGAAATTGTCGCCGGCGCTGAGCAGCAGCACGTTCTGACCTTCCAGCTTCTTGCGCTCCTGGCCGATCGCCGTGATCAGCCGCGCCGCGCCGCCGGTGCACTCGCCCTTGGCCTCCTCTTCGGCAGGGCAGGTCGATTCATATTTGTTGTTGCTTTCGATGCGGCTATGCCAGTCGTTGATGTGCAGGATGTTCAGCGTGTAGTCGGCAAAGGACACCCCGGCTGACAGGCCAAGCGTAGACGCCGACAGGGCGGCAATGGCGGCGATCTTCTTCATCTTCGTCTCCCGGATGACCTGTTTAACGCCCTTGCTCGACTGGAACATAACAGCCAGCTTTTCGCCCATGTTCACATCGCGTTTTAGGTGATGCAAGCGGAATCGGGGCCAGCTTTGCCGGCGCAAAAAGGACGGCGTCCTCAAGCCGCCGTCCTTTGCAAAGCAGTTCAGTATGGGCTCAGGTGCGTCGCGTCAGCACAAAGTTCTGCCCGCTCGCGCTGGTGCAATTAAGCTGCGAGGTGGAGATCAACAAGCAGTTGAAGCTTATCGGCGTCTGGCGGATCAGCGAAGTGCCATTGATCGCGACCGAAGTACCGCCGGTCATGGTGTAGCTGCCGTCGGCAAGTTTCTGGCCGGTGTCGGTCGCGACGGTATTGAAGCTGCCGGCGGCGAAGGTCGACAGGCCGGTGCCTTGCGCGTCGATCCATGAGCCTTCGACCGCGTTGCGCGTGGCCAATGACGGCCCGCCCGGGCCGGCGGTGGTGCACGCCGCTAAGGCGACGGCAGCGGCCGCGACAATGCCGGCCGAAAGCTGTTTGCGCGCAATCGTCATCATCAAAATCCTCTCCTCTCGCATCGGCCGGAAAATCGATCCGATTTTTCGGAAAGCACGATGCGTACATTCAAAGCGCTATACTTTGTGCGTCCAAATGGACGCACGTCGCTCTAGGCCCCACCTTTCCTTCAATCGCCCGATTTCCAGGCGATTGCAAGGCAGTGAAACATTGCTATCGAACGGGGATGTTGCACTATCGAACGAGGATGTTGCGGAATTGCCATGGATCGTTTTTGTCGAGGTCTTCCGGGAACAGACCAGGGCGGTTATCGAGCGGCGTCCAATCGGTGTAGTAGCCCTTGATCGGCCCCAGATAAGGGGACTGCAATTCCAGGCAGCGCCTGTAGTCCATCTCGTCGGCCTCAACGATGCCGGCCTCGGGATTTTCCAGCGCCCAGACCATGCCCGCCAGCACTGCAGACGTGACCTGCATGCCCGTGGCGTTCTGATAAGGCGCCAGCTTGCGCGCTTCCGCCAGCGACAGTTGCGAACCGTACCAATAGGCGTTCTTGTCGTGGCCATAGAGCAGCACCCCGAGCTCGTCGACACCGTCGACCAGTTCGTTTTCATCGAGCACGTGATGCACGGATTGCGCCTTGCCGGCGGCACCGAACATCTCGTGCAGCGACAGCACGGCGTCGTTGCAGGGGTGGTAGGCGTAGTGGCAGGTCGGACGATATTGAACCTTGCCCTTCCTGCCGCGCAAGGTGAAAAAGTCGGCGATCGAAATCGACTCGTTGTGCGTCACCAGGAAACCGTATTGCGGACCGGGCGTCGGGCACCAGCTGCGCACACGCGTGTTGGCGCCCGGCTGCTCCAGATAGATCGCGGCCTTCGAGCCATGCTTGTGCTTCTTGGCGTTCTTCGGCATCCACGTCTCATGCGTGCCCCAGCCGAGCTCGGCCGGTTGAAGCCCTTCCGAGATGAAGCCTTCGACCGACCAGGTGTTCCAGAACACGTTCATCGGCTTCGGCTTCTTGGTCCGCTGTGTGTCGCGCTCGGCGATGTGGATACCCTTGACGCCGGCCTTCTTCATCAGCCTGGCCCAACTTTCGCGATCGTGCTGCGCGGGCTCCGAGAACTCGAGGCCAAGATCGGTGGCGAGGTTGACCAGAGCCTGCTTGACGAACCACGAGACCATGCCTGGATTGGCGCCGCAGGTGGAGATTGCGGTCGCCCCGCCGGGATGCGCGTGCTTTTCTTCGATCATGGATTCACGCAGCGCGTAGTTGCTGCGGCTGGCATTGTCGGCCTTGGTATCGAAATAGAAGCCGAGCCACGGCTCTACGACGGTGTCGATGTAAAGCACGCCCAGCTTGCGACAGAGCCGCATCAGGTCCACTGAGCCGGTGTCGACCGAGAGGTTGACGCAAAAGCCCTGGCCACCGCCTTTGGTCAGCAGCGGCGTCAGCAGCTTCTTGTAGTTCTTCTTGGTCACCGCATCCTGCACGAAGGTGATGTCGCGCTCGTCGAGCAGCTTGCGATCGGTATCGCGTGGGTCGATGACCGTCATGCGCGACTTGTCGAACTTGAAATGGCGCTCGATCAGCGGCAGCGTTCCCCGTCCGATCGAGCCGAAGCCGATCATCACGACAGGGCCGGTGATCTCGCCGTAAACGGGCCAGTTTTCATTCGCCATTTTATCGATTACTCCCTCAGACAGGCTGAAAAGCCGGGGCATTCTTTGCCGGACGGCCAAGCGCTACAACCACAGATCATTGTCATAAACCAGCGAAAAACCGCGAGCTACGCCGCATTCGCCACGTGGTTAAGGAGGACGACCAGCCGTTCGTGGCCATCAGAACCTTGTAGTCGCGTTGGGCAAAGTCGAGCGCCAGCAAATTGCGCGGCGAAAGATGCGGCGAGCATTAGCTCTCGTCGACGGTTCCCGATCCGGGTCGCAGCACGATGCCTCGGCGACTCTTCCGCAAGCGCTCACAGCTTTGGCCTACAGGCCAAATATTCTGCGGATACGCCAATCTATTCACCCTTGCGGCAGATCGCGCGAGGTCACATCGGCGATTGCCTTGTGAATCCTGATCGTCTCGATTTTCTCGCCGGGACGCATTATGCCGATCACCGTTTCGATGTCGGGACAGCCATCTTTGCGGCATACGAGTTCCGTGACGGACACCACGACGTCGCCATCGAGCCCGCGGGCCTCGCGAACCCAGACCTTGATCTGGCTGGTCTCTCCGGCAGGGCAAGCCCGCGCGGGGCGAGTGGGTTCGCGAGGCGATTCATAGACAATCCTGTCCCAAAGGCGCCTTGCCGAACCTACGCACTCAGAGCCTCTACAGAGTCCACGTCGACACAGCATTTGACGAAGCCGTCTTCAATCACGCCCTTGGGCAGGTTGCGGCCGATAAACACCAGCCGGCTCACGCGCTTCTCCCCCTCTTTCCAGGGGCGCTGGTGGTCCCCTTCGAGCAGCATGTGGACGGCCTGGACGACAAAGCGGTCGTCATCGCCCTTGAATGCCAGGATGCCCTTCATGCGTAGCATGTCGATGCCGAATTTCTGTGTGATCATCTGGATCCACGGCAAGAACTTGCTCGGATCGATCGAAGTTTCCGTGACGAGAGAAAAGCTGGTGACGTGATCGTCATGCTCATGCTCGTGTTCTGCGTCGAGAAAGTCCGGCTCGACTTCGAGGACACGGTTCAGATCGAACGCGCCGCGATCCAGAACCACGTCGAGTGGAACATTGCAACGTGTGGAATGCTTGATTGCAGCCGTCGGGTTGATCCTGCGAACGCGCGCCTCCACTGCCTTGAGTTCGGTCGGCGTTACCAGGTCGGTCTTGTTGAGTATGACGATATCGGCGAAAGCGAGTTGCTCCTGCGCCTCGTGCGCATGATCCAACTCGCCGAGGAGATGCTTCGCATCGACGACCGTGACGATCGCGTCGAGTTTCGTCTTCTGCCTCACATCGTCGTCAACAAAGAACGTCTGGGCGACGGGCGCGGGATCGGCAAGGCCGGTCGTCTCGATCAGGATGGCGTCGAAACGATCCCTGCGCCGCATCAAGCTCTCGATGATACGGATCAGGTCGCCGCGCACCGTGCAGCAGATGCAGCCGTTATTCATCTCGAAGACTTCTTCGTCAGTATCGACGATAAGGTCGTTGTCGATGCCGACCTCGCCGAACTCGTTGACGATCACGGCGTATCGCTTGCCGTGCTGTTCGGTCAGAATGCGGTTGAGCAGCGTCGTCTTGCCGGCGCCGAGGTAACCGGTAAGAACCGTGACGGGCATTTGCTGGGAGGCTTCGAGAGGCATGGTCGTCTCCAAATGTTCGATTGCGGATTTCAGCTGGGTCATACACAAGCCAATTGGATCGCCCGCGGACGGAAGGCCGGTGTCTCATCCATGCGCGCAAGCCTCGCACAGACCCGAGAGCTCCACCGTGGCCGATTTGGTTCGGAAGCCCTGCCGTCGGGCAATCCGGCGTAGCACCCGCTCCAATGCCGGGTCGTGAACCTCACTTGCCCGCCCGCAATTCGCGCAGATTGCAAAGGCGGCGCGCCCATGGGTGCATTCGCTGTGGACGCAAAGCGCGAACGCGCTCAGGCTCTCGATCCTGTGAACCAGGCCCTCCTCGATGAGCCGATCCAGCGCGCGATAGATCTGTAGCGGTGAGCGGAGCCCTTCCTGGCGAAGGAGTTCAAGCAGTTCGTAGGCCCCCATCGGCCGCTCGGAGCGCGCGAGCGCACCGAGAACCAACTGCTGATTACGTCTAGGCATCCGTTGTTCCTTAGTGTTCCACACAGTTTCGAGCACAACGGTTACCGTGAGTTATAACATAACGTTTTCGATTGACGAACGTGATAACATAACATAACGGATCGTCAAGAGCGGGGCTGACTTTGATGCTTTCCGTGGAGATGGAGCAAATGGCGGTCGGTGTGACCTTTCAAGACCTCACGCTGGGCTACAACAGCCATCCCGACGGAATGGTCCGGCCCGGCGGTCATCCGGTCGGCGGGCGTACATTCTTCCATCTTTGCCGGCGCGCAGCGTGCTCGGCACGCGCCCGGCATATGTCCCCACAGAGCCACTTGAACAGAAGGAGTTGATCGAATGTCCTGGACGCTGAAGCTTGCCGCCGTGGTGGGCGTCATAACATCATTGCCAATCATCCCGTCAGTGGCCGCGGCCGAGAACCTCAAGGTTGTCGCCAGCTTCTCGATCATCGCCGATTTCGCCAAGAATGTCGGCGGCGACCGTGTCGACATCATCACGCTGGTCGGCCCGAATGGTGACGCCCATGTCTACGAACCGAAGCCGGCCGACGCGGCCACCGTCGGTTCTGCCGACGTGGTGCTGGTCAACGGCCTTCAGTTCGAGGGCTTCCTTCAGCGTCTCGTCGAGGCGAGCGCGACGAAGGCGCCGGTCGTGGAGTTGACCAAAGGCAGCGAGGTGTTGCGCAACACCCTGGAAGGAGGTCACCACGATCAGGATAAGGCCGCCAAGGGTGAGGAAGGGCACGCCGCGGAGGCGGAAGAGGGCCATGAGGAAGGGCACCATCATCACGGCGAGTCCGATCCTCATGCATGGCAGTCGGTGCACAATGCCGAACTCTATGTGAAGAACATCGCCGATGCCTTCTGTGCCGCCGATGCGGCCGGCTGTGACACCTATCGGGCCAATGCCCAATCATACGGCCGGCAGCTTGAGGGACTGGAAGCGGAGATCAAAGCTGCTGTAGCTGAGATCCCCGAGGACAAGCGCACGATCATCAGCTCCCACGACGCCTATGGGTATTTTGAGCACGAATATGGCATAAAATTCCTCGCACCGGAGGGCGTCTCCACCGAATCTGAGGCTTCGGCCTCCGACGTCGCGGCCCTCATCAAACAGATCAGGCAAGACAAGGCTTCGGCAATCTTCGTGGAAAACGTCACCAATCCCCGCCTGATCGAACAGATCGCCAGCGAGACGGGCCTGAAAGTCGGCGGTGAACTCTACTCCGACGCCCTGTCGGATAAGAACGGCCCGGCTGCGACGTATCTCGAGATGGTGCGGCACAACATCTCGACGATCAAAGGCGCGATCCTCGGAAGCTGACCGCCACGGAGGAATCCGCCCCTTCGTCGACCACAATCAGTCATGTGATAACATTCAAGGAGAATACCGTGAGGACAAATTGGGCGTCAGCCACGGCCATCGCGCTGTTTCTGTCTCTATCAACAAGTGCTGCCCATGCCGAGGAGGTGACCGCCTGGCGCCTCTTCATCTCAGATCACGCGGACCCGAAGGTGACCGTAATCGATGCAGTCGATGGCGAAAAGCTCGACACGTTCCATCTCAAAGGGCCGGCATCGCTCCATCGGAGCGAAAGCGGCCGGACCGTGTTCGCCGTGCAGGGCGCGGCCGGCGTCGTTACCGGGATCGCGAGCGGCATTTCCTTCGAGGACCACGGTGAACACGGCGACATCGACGTCGAAGCGCCGAAGCTTGCCGGCATCGAGATCGCAGGCAAGAAGCCGTCGCATTTCGTCGAGCATGACGGAGACCTCGCCGCTTTTTTCGACGGCGAAGGTGTCGCCCGCATCATCTCCGAGAAGGCCGTTCTGGAAGGCAAATCGGATTTCAGGGAAGTGAAGACGGACGCGCCGCAGCACGGCGTCGCAGTCGCCTATGGCTCCCATGTTCTCCTGTCGGAGCCGAACAGGGAAAAGCCGGACGAACTCCCGGTCGGCATCAGGGTCGCTGACGAAGCCGGCGCGCCGATCGGCGGCATCCACGCCTGCCCCGACCTCCACGGGGAGGCGTCTTCCGGCAATATCCTGGCCTTCGCCTGCGCGACCGGTCTGCTTGTTGTCACCGACGGCGACGGCACCCGGCGATCCGTCACCTACCCTATGCCGATAGCCTGCCGGACGGCAAAACGACGACGCTGATCGGCGGCAGAGGCCTGCAATATTTCCTCGGCAACTACGGCGCCGACAAGGTGGTGCTGATCGATCCGACGGTCGAGAGCGACGCATTCAGGCTGATCAGCCTTCCGACGCGCCGCGTGCATTTCGCGGTCGATCCCGTTCGTGCGAAGTTCGCCTACGTCTTCACCGAGGACGGCCAGCTTCACCAACTCGACGTGGTGAAGGGGGAGATCGCAAACTCGCTCAAGCTGACCGATCCCTATTCTATGGACGGTCACTGGAGCGAGCCGAGGCCGCGCGTCGCGGTCGCCGGCGACACGATCGTGGTTACGGATCCTTTGAAAGGCGTGCTGCGTCTCGTTGATGCGACATCGTTCGAGAAAACCGGCGACATGGCTGTCGAAGGCAAACCCTTCAACATCGTTTCCGTCGGCGGCTCCGGTCAGACCCACAAAGGCGAATAGTCGCTCCTCCCAAGCGGCTGCCGCGCGTCCGGCCCATTCTTGCCGGGCCGGACGCATCTTCCCAACTCCCAAAGGAAAACCATGCTCGAGACAAAGTCATGGGCGTGTTGTCTGGTGCCTTTTCGCTGCGTTTTCAGCCCAGCCGCGCCGGGATCAATCCGCGCAGGGAATTGCCGACGAACAGCGCTTTGGCCGATTTCAGATCATCCAAGGTGTAGATTGCTTCGCGGGCGCGGCCTTCGTCCAGCAATTCGCCGCGCAGTACGCCAGGCAGCAGGCCGCAATCGAGCCGCGGCGTTGCCAGCGCGCCGTCGCCGAAATCGGCGAAGAGACTGGTGATCGTGCCCTCACAGATTTCGCCACGCTCGTTGGCCAGCAGCACCTCGTCGGCCCGGCTGATCAGATATTCGGCTCGCGCCCGCTGATAGGTGTCCCGGCGACTCGTCTTGTGGCGCAGCAGCGTGTCGCTTGAATCGAGCCGCACCCGCGCCAGTTGCAGCCTCCACACCTTGTCGGCTGCATGCGGCTCGTAAGGCAGCGCCGAGACCGTCACCTTGCCGCTGCGCGACAGGACGAGGCGTGTGCGCAAGGCCATGTCCGGCCGGTCGACGGCGTTCCTGAGCATCTCGCCGACCTTCTGCGGATCGCAGGCAAAACCCAGTTCGGCTGCCGAGCCATAAAGGCGGGCCAAATGGCGGTCGAAACGGAGGAAGCCTTGGCCCGGCTGCCAGCGCATGGTTTCGATCAGCTCGAAATCGGCGGTGTTCCCGTCGCGTAGCGCGCTTTCAGCAGGCACTCCTGATACTCCTCCTCGGCGGTCGAATCGAAGACGACGCCACCACCGATATTGTAGACGGCTTCGCCACTGGAAAAGAGCGATATGGTGCGGATCGCCACCGAAAAGCGCATCCTGCCGCCGGGCGCGATCCAGCCGATGGCGCCGCAATAGACATCGCGCGGCGTGGCTTCCAGGTCGTGCAGGATTTCCATGGCGCGGATTTTTGGAGCCCCGGTGATCGATCCGCATGGAAACAGCGCAGCGAAGATCTGGCGGATGGTGAGGTCGGGCAAGAGCCTGGCCCGCACGCGGCTCACCATCTGATGGACGGTCGGGTAGCTCTCGATGCGGAAAAGCTCCGGCACCTCCAGCGTGCCGACCTCGCTGATCAGCGAGATGTCGTTGCGCAGGAGATCGACGATCATCCGGTTCTCAGCCTGGTTCTTCTCGTCATTGCGCAAGAACGCCTTCAGCCGCTTGTCCTCCGCCTTGGTCGCGCCGCGCGGGGCGGTGCCCTTCATCGGATGCGTCTCGATCATGCCTTCGGCGTCGACCTCGAAGAACAGTTCCGGCGAACGCGACAAGACGACCGGATCGCCGAGCGCGATCAGCGCGCCGTATTTCACCGGCTGGCGCTCCGTCAGCGCGTCGAAGGCGGCCAGCGGATCGCCCGACCACTGCGCACGAACTGGAAAGGTCAGATTGCCCTGATAGCAATCGCCCTTGCGAATGTGATTGTGGAGCCGCGCAAAGCGTTTTGCGTAGTCTTCTGAAGACCAGGCAGCCCTTGCATCGAAGATCGGACCGTTGGTCGCCGGCGCGTTGCTGGGCACGACCGCCTGTTCGACAGGCGCGTCGAAGATCCCCAGGCAGACAAGCGGGGCGCGGCGTCCGCCCGGCAGCAGCGGAACGAGCTTCGGTTCGAGCAGGTAGCCGGCCTCGTAGGAGAAATATCCGGCCAGCCATTTGCCGGCGTCATGCGCGGCCTGCGCGATTTCCAGCGCCGGCAGGAAATCCTCCGCCTCATGCGCCACGATGATGTCGGCCGGACGGTCGAAAACGAGCTGATGCGCGCGCTCGTCATTTCTGAAAATTGCAGAGGGCAGGGGCATGGGACTCGGATGCTGCGATCGATGACGCCAGCTATCGCTCTATATGGGGGCTCGAACGCGCGCAATCGAGAGAGCGGCGTCTCAAGACGCAAAGGCAGCCTTGGTGCAAAAGCAAACCGGCGGCACCTCGAAGGCACCGCCGGTCTGTTATGTGCTCGATCCCGGCAGGCAATTCAGGTGTTGCTCGCGGTTCCCCCGGTCGGGAAGCGACGCGCGAATTCCTCCTCATCGCCGGCGGCAAGCAGTTTCGCCTGCTCGATCCAGCGCTCACGCTCGATGCGGCCGTCGAAGTTCAACGTCTCCTCGATTCGCTTGACGTCGGCGGCCGTCCAGGCGGCGATTTGCGCATAGGTTGTGACTCCGAGCCCGTTGAGCAGTCGCTCGTTGGCCGGGCCGATGCCGATCAGGCGGCGCAAATTGCTGGCTTTGCCAGCCGCCGCCTTTGTTGTCGCGGCTTTCTTTGCCGCTGGCGCAGCGCTCTTCGGTGCAGCACCCGTTTTCGATGCGGGAAGTTTTGGCGCACTTGCCTGCGACGCGCTCGCTTTCGACGCACTGGCCTTCGGCGCGGCTGCGGCCTTCGCGGCCGCCGGTTTCTTGGACGTGGTCGTGGCTGGCGCGGTCTTTGCTGGCCCGTTCTTGGACGCGGTCTTTGCCGGCGTCGACTTGGCCGGCGCGGTCTTGGCCGGCGCGGTCTTGGCCGGCGCGGATGTCGCCATCAATGCCGACGGTGCCGGGATTGCTGCCTTTGTCGCACCGGTCTTGGTGCCTTGTGCCTCGCCCAACTGGCGCTCCAGGTCGGCGCGGGCGCCGCGGCAGACTTCCAGCTCACCGGTCAGGCGGTCGGCGTCGGCGCGCAGTCTGTCGCGCTCGCTGCGCGCGCGGTCCATGTCACCGCGCAGGCCGTCGAGCTCGCCACGCAGGCGTCCCCAGATAAACCAGCCAACCAACACACCTACCAGGAACGCCAGGAGCATGTAGAAAAAAGTGCCCATTGTCTTTCTCTCCAGTCCGATCCATCTGCCGTGGCCTGGAGTGGTGACCTTGGCACAAGGACCATTCAATGGTGGCTCCGCTGTTCGCGGAACAGCCGGCTTAGATCGAGCTGTCGGCGACCGGCTTTTCCTGCCATGGCCAACGGCCGCTGTCGCATTTGCCGAAGCGCCGTGACCGGACCGAAGATTTTTTCCTGGCCTGAGCCCCGCGCCCGACTGAGCTTGAGGCGGGACGCTATCATACAGCTTCCGGAAAGCTAACGGAAAAATTCCACGGAGAGTTATTTAAGAACAGATATTTAGGGGCAAGAATAGAATGGTCTCAATATGCATCGCGGCTAAACTGTTCTGTCAGCCCCGGATGTTCAGCGCTGTGCGTCAATTGTCCAAAGCTTCGAGCTCGTCGATCAGCCCGCCGATCACGCCAAGTCCGATCTGCCAAAAGGCAGGGTCTGTGGCGTCAAGGCCGAAGGGTGCCAGGAGCTCGGAATGATGCTTGGTGCCGCCGGCGCGCAGCATGGCAAAATATTTCTCCTGAAAGCCACGCTCGGCATTCTGATAGACCGCATAGAGCGAATTCACCAGGCAGTCGCCGAAAGCATAGGCGTAGACGTAGAAGGGCGAATGGATGAAGTGTGGAATATAGGTCCAGAAGACCTCGTAACCGTCGCGCAGCTTGATCGCCGGCCCGAGGCTTTCCGCCTGCACTTCCAGCCAGAACTGGCCGAGCCTGTCGGATGTCAGTTCGCCGTTCTTGCGCTCGGCATGCACCTTGCGTTCGAATTCGTAGAAAGCGATCTGGCGCACGACCGTGTTGATCATGTCCTCGACCTTCTGGGCAAGCATGGCCTTGCGCTCGCGTTTGTCCGTGGTCTGGTCCAGCAGCGAACGGAAGGTCAGCATCTCGCCGAAGACGGATGCGGTCTCGGCCAGCGTCAGCGGCGTCGAGGCCATCAGCGCGCCCTGGCCTGCAGCCAGCACCTGATGCACGCCGTGACCAAGCTCATGCGCCAGCGTCATCACGTCGCGCGGCTTGCCCATGTAGTTGAGCAGAACATAGGGATGCGCCGACGGCACGGTCGGATGCGCGAAGGCGCCCGGCGACTTGCCAGGCCTTACCGGCGCGTCGATCCAGTTGCGGTCGAAGAAAACCCGCGCGATCTCCGCCATGTCAGGTGAAAAGCGCTGATAGGCGGAAAGCACCGTGTTCTTGGCCTCGTCCCAGCCGATGATCGCTTGCGGGGTCTCCGGCAACGGCGCGTTGCGGTCCCAGTGGTTCATCACTTCCATGCCGAGCCAGCGCGCCTTCATCTGGTAGTAGCGGTGCGACAGACGCGGATAGGCGTCGCGAACGGCTGAGGCCAGCGCATCCACCACGCTGCGCTCGACGCGGTTGGCGAGATGGCGAGAATCGGCGATGTCCTCGAAGCCGCGCCAGCGGTCGGAAATCTCCTTGTCCTTGGCCAGCGTGTTGGTGACCAGCGTGAACGTGCGCAGATTCTTGCGGAAGGTTGCGGCCAGCGCTTCAGAGGCCCGGCGGCGCACCTCGCCATCGGCGTGCTGGAGGCGGTTCAGCGCCGGCTCCAGGGTCAGCTCCTCGCCATCGATGTCGAAGCGCAGATCGGTCATCGTTTCGTCGAACAAGCGGTTCCAGGCGCCGCGTCCGGTAATCGACTTCTCATGGAAAAGCTGCTCGACGCGATCTTCCAGCTGGTAGGGTTTGTCCATGCGCAGATCGAGCACCCACGGCCGGTAGTGAGCGAATGCGGGATCGGCAGCAAGCGCGGTTTCGATCGCGGCGTCGTCGATGAGATTCAGTTCGAGCGCGAAAAACAGAAGATGCGCGCTGGCGTCGGTCATCTTCTCCTGAATGTCGCCATAGAGCTTGGCGCGCTGCGGATCCGCGGTGTTGCCGGCATAGATCAGTCCGGCATAGGAGACGATCCGGCCGATCAGTTCCTCCAGCGCCTCATATTCGGCAAGTGCCTCGCCCAGCCTGCCGCTGTCGGCACGCTCCGCCTCGGCTGCGAGCGTGCCTTTCCAGCGGCTCTCGAAGCTGATGGCATCGGCCGCCGCCTTGGCGATGTCCCGCTTCAGCTCGGGGGCGTCCATCCCCGAATAGAGATCGGCGAGATCCCATTCCGGCAGGTCGCCAAGCTCCGCCGCGCCCTGACCGGACGCTGCCGCCGCAAGCTGCCGACCAAAAACCATGCGCATTGCCGATACTTTCCAGATTGCAGGACCCAAGCGGCCAGACTCAAAGATTCAAATGGGTATGAGAAAGCCGGTCAAATCCTAAGGAATTCGTTCACCGGGTTTTTTGAAACCTTATTTAGAACCCTGTGCCAAGATGATCCATAGGGCGGATTCCCTTGGGTGGGCATATTGGGCGAGCATCGTTGAACCAGTCATGACAGGTTCCATACTCATAGTCGATGATGATCCCGTGCAGCGCAGGCTGCTCGAGGCGGCCGTGACGAAATTCGGCCACAGCGCGATTATCACGGATGGCGGCGAGGCCGGTCTCGACGCGCTCGACGGGCCCAACGCGCGCGACGTGTCGGTGGTCATCCTCGACCTCGTCATGCCGGGCCTCGACGGCATCGGCGTGCTGAAGGCGATGCGTGAGCGCGGCATCCAAGTTCCGGTCATCGTACAAACCGCCCAGGGTGGCATCGAGACCGTCGTTTCGGCCATGCGTCATGGTGCTTTCGATTTCGTCGTCAAACCGGCATCTCCCGACAGGCTGCAGGCATCGATCGGCAATGCGCTCAAGGTCGAGGCGGTCGAGGGCGAAGTGAAGCGCACGTCGCGGCGGCGCGGCGGCCATCTGACCTTCAAGGACATGATCACGCACAGCCCGGCGATGGACCGGGTGATCCGTCTCGGCCAGAAGGCGGCCGCGTCCAACATCCCGATCCTTATCGAGGGCGAATCCGGTGTCGGCAAGGAACTGGTGGCGCGCGCCATCCAGGGCAGCGGCGATCGCCGCTCAAAACCCTTCGTTACCGTCAATTGCGGCGCCATCCCCGACAATCTGGTCGAATCGATCCTGTTCGGCCACGAGAAGGGCTCGTTCACCGGCGCCACCGAAAAACACACCGGGAAGTTCGTCGAAGCGCATTCGGGCACGCTATTTCTCGACGAGATCGGCGACCTGCCGCTCGACGTGCAGGTCAAGCTGTTGCGCGCCGTGCAGGACGGTGAGGTCGATCCGGTCGGCGGGCGTTCGACCATCAGGGTCGACATCAGGCTGATCTCGGCGACACACCGCAATCTTCTGCAGCAGGTCAAAGACGGCAAATTCCGCGAGGATCTGTTCTATCGCCTGAACGTCTATCCGATCTTCGTGCCGCCGCTGCGCGATCGTCGCGACGACATCCCGTATCTGGTCGAGCACTTCCTGGAGAAGGTTGCGCCCACCGATCCACGTCACCGCCTGCACGGCATTTCGGCTGCGGCGCTCGCCATGCTGCAGTCCTACGACTGGCCGGGAAACATCCGGCAGCTGGAAAACGCCGTCTTCCGGGCCTCGGTGCTTTGCGAAGGCGATGTGCTGACCGAAGAGGAGTTTCCGCAGATCCGGGCGCAGGTCGAGGGCACCGTCAACCTCGATGCGGATGGCGCGTTGCACGCGTCGCCTTTGGTCATCGAGCCGCCTGGCGAGGACGTGCCGGCCGATAACGGCATCGCTGCAACCGAGCTCGATCCGCCGGCCAGGCCGCAGCCCCGATTCGGCACGCTGCGGGCACTCGACGAACGCGGCAATGTGCGCGCGCTGGCCGACGTCGAACTCGAAATGATCAAGCTCGCGATCGACCATTACAACGGCCAGATGAGCGAAGTTGCCCGCCGCCTCGGCATCGGCCGCTCCACGCTCTACAGGAAGCTCAAGGAGTACGGCATCGATCCGGAAACAGGCCGTATCGACCGGCTTGCTTCCTGACTAAGCAAGTCCGGACCAGCTTGTCAGCCTGGCACCAGGACAATCGACAGTCATCGACCGGGCGTGACGCGCGTCGGGGTGACGCGCTTGCCGGCAGTGTTCACGCATTGAGGCGGCCGGTAACAGATCGTGTTCAGCAAAGGCCGAAACATGATCTAAACCAGCAGTTTACCAAGAAACCCCGCGCAATATTTTTGACGGGATATTGCCACGGTGTTACCGCATTTCGGCTTCAATAAGCGATGATTAACCATTAGGATCGATATTCGGATGCGAACACCACCGCATCCGTTGGTCAAATCCGGGGACAAACGGCAGCCTGCAAGGCCTTTTGATTTGAACAAAGTCGAACGACACACAAACGGGCGGCATTATCACATGAGCGTCTGGCCGAGATGGCTGGCAGCAGTGATTCTCGCCTTTGGCTTCCTTACAGCGGCTGCGACCGGCGCCAGCGCCCAGACACGTTCGCTGAAACTCTATAACCTCCACACCAAGGAGAAGGCGGAGATCGTCTTCAAGCGCGGCGGCCGCTACGACCAGGCGGGTCTGAAAAAGATCAACGTCATCCTGCGCGACTGGCGCCGCAACGAGCCGACCAAGATGGATCCGCGCCTGCTGGACCTGGTCTGGGAGGCTTACCGGCAGAGCGGTGCCACCGACTATATCCAGGTCGTTTGCGGTTATCGTTCGTCGTCCACCAACTCGATGCTGCGCAGCCGCAGCAGGGGCGTCGCCAAGAAAAGCCAGCATATGCTCGGCAAGGCCATGGACTTCTACATTCCCGGCGTGCCGCTGAAGAAACTGCGCGACATCGGTCTGCGGATGCAGGGCGGCGGCGTCGGCTATTATCCGAGGTCCGGCTCGCCCTTTGTCCACATGGATGTCGGCAATGTGCGCCACTGGCCGGGCATCAGCCGCCAGGAACTGGCGCGTGTGTTCCCCAATGGCAAAACGCTGCATGTGCCGAGCGACGGCAAGCCGCTGCCCGGCTATTCACAGGCGCTCGCCTCCTACAAGGCGCGCAAGGGCGCCGGCGCTCCCGCCATCGAACTGGCCAGCGCAGGTGGCGGTTTCAAAAAGTCCGGTGGTCTGCTGGCGGCTTTCTTCGGCGGCGGTGAAGACGAGGCCGATGACAGCGCCGATGTGGCAGCCGCGCCAGCGCCGAAGTCAAAGAGCGTGAAGCTGGCGACCGCGAAGCCGGCGCCGGCCGCCAAGAACAGCAAGCTTCCGGGCATTGCCATCGTGTCGCCTCAGGATGCGAAGCGCGCCGAGATTCCGCAAATCGCCGATGCGCCTGCTCCGGAACCGGAGGAGGACACGCCGGAAACGATCATCGCGGCGCTGCCGGCGCGCAGTGTGCCGCTGCCTGATTTCGCCCCGCGTCCGAAGACCGATGTCGGCGCTCAGCCGCCCGAAAACGTTCCGTTCGGCGTGGCGGATGCCACTGCCACCACTGAACAGGCGGTGGCGACCGCGCAAGCGCCGGCAAGCGCTCCCTTCGGCATGGCCGAGCCGTCCGCTGTCGCCGATTCGGCGCAGGTTGCGGCCAACAACATTCCGTTGCCGACCTGGCGTCCCGATCACTCGCTGCCGGCCGACCTTGCAGCGGCCGACCTTGCGCCGCAGGACAAGGATGTGCTTCTGGCGCTGGCGGATACGGCCGGGCACGGCAAGACCGCTACCGATGCGTTCCCGGTGCTGCCGTCGGCTCGGCCCGATCTGGCGCAGCCTGACTTGGCCCAGACTGATTTGGCCCAGCCCGACGTGGAGCGGCCCGATTTGGGCCAGACGGACCAGGTTCAATCCGATGCGGTCAAGGCCGTCCTCGAGCGGGTCAGCGCAACCGACGAATACCAGGTCGCTTCGCTCTCCCAGCCGAGCTCGATTCTCAGCGATCCGGCGAACGGCAATGCCGCATCGCCGCGCGAGGCTGTCTTTACCCGTCCGGCCGGCTCGGATCCGGCCGCGGCGATCGGTGCGGGTGTGAAGACCACCCGCAAGGCAGCCAGGGCAACCGCCCGTGACCTGAAGCCTGGTCCCAAATCCGTGGTGGTCGCCGCCGAGCCGAAGGCCGCGCGCTGGGCATTGAACAGCGGCGAGAATGTCGCCACCGTCTCCAGCGCGACGACGGCGCCGCGCTATGCCTACAATATCGTGCACACGCCGCCGACCGAGGTCTACACCGCGGGCTTCCAGCCGAACGATCAGCTGGCCGACGCCAACCGGTTCACCGGCAATGCCGTCAAGTTCATGTCGGTAGCCCGCTTCCAGACCAAGTAGCGGATCAACCAAGCAAAACAAAGCCGCGCCGGACAACCCGCGCGGCTTTTTGCTGTTCGCAAACAAACGCCGCGATGCAGCCAGTCCGCTTGGGGATAAGAGTTTCTCTACCGCCCGAGCTTGCTCGCCGCGCGCGCCAACGCCTCGATTTCGTCCCACCTGCCGGCCTTGACCAAATCGTCCGGCGCCACCCAGGAGCCGCCGACGCAGATGACGTTGGGCAAGCTCAGATAGTCGGCGGCGTTCTTGCCGGTGATGCCGCCGGTCGGGCAGAATTGCACATCGGCCAGCGGCGAGGCGAATGCCTTGAGCGACGCGATGCCGCCCGACTGTTCCGCCGGGAAGAATTTCAGGAAACGCAAGCCTGCCTCGCGGGCGGCCATGATCTCACCCGGCGTGATGGCACCGGGCAGCAACGGAACGTCGCTGTCCTTCGCCGCCGCCAGAAGCTCGCGGGTGATGCCGGGGCTGACGATGAACTTGGAGCCGACTGCTGCCGCCTCGCCGAACTGGCGGGCGTCCAGAATGGTGCCGGCGCCGACGATGGCGCCCTCGACTTCGCTTGCCACAAGCCGGATCGCCTCCAGCGCGTCAGCTGTCCGCAGCGTGATCTCGATCGCCGGCAGGCCGCCGCGTGCCAGGGCACGCGCCAGCGGCACGGCATCGGCGACGTTGGCGATCTTCAGCACCGGGATTACCGGTTGGCCGTTGAGGAGCGACAGGAGCTTTTCGGTCTTGCTGGGCATTGTCGTCTCTCCGGTATTGATCCGTTCAACCGGTTAGCAGAAGGCCGTTTTTCTGTCCACGAAACGAAGCGTGTCGCGATGTCACGCACTGCCGGCAATGCCGTCAGCACCGGCCGTCAAAGCCACCAGGGAGAGGCTGATCCACGCGTCAGCCTTGAATCGGCTTTCATGAGCGTTTAGTGGCTTCGGCGATGACACTGCCCAATCAACCTTTCCGCGTTGCCGCGCTCTACAGGTTTGCCCGGCTCGACGGCTTCGAGGCGTTGCGCGCACCACTCGCCGCCTTTTGCTGCGGACGCAGTATCAAGGGCACGCTGCTTCTGGCGCATGAGGGCATCAACGGCACGGTCGCCGGCAGCGAAGCTGACATCGCCGCGCTCATCGATCATCTCCAATCCATCGAAGGTCTCGCCGGTCTCGAGGTCAAGTACAGCAGCGCCGCGCAGACGCCGTTCCACCGCATGAAGGTGCGGCTGAAGCGCGAGATCGTCACAATGGGCGTTAGGGATATCGATCCGGCGGCAAGCGCCGGCACCTATGTGGCACCGGCAGATTGGAACGCACTGATCTCGGATGCGGGCACTATCGTCATCGACACGCGCAATGCCTACGAGGTATCGATCGGCACCTTCAAGGGCGCGGTCGATCCCGCCACGACGAGCTTTCGCGAATTCCCGGCCTGGGTCGAGCAGCACCGGGCCGAGCTCGTGGGCCGGACGGTGGCCATGTTCTGCACGGGCGGCATACGCTGCGAGAAGGCAACGGCCTATGTGAAGTCGCTCGGCTTCGAGGATGTGTTCCATCTCAAGGGCGGTATCCTGAAATATCTCGAAGAGGTGCCCGCCGAACAGAGCCTCTGGCAGGGCGAGTGCTTCGTCTTCGACGAGCGCGTCTCGGTGTCGCACGGGCTGGTCGAGGGTGAGGCGGAACTGTGTCGCGCCTGCCGGCATCCGCTGATCGGGCAGGACCGGTTATCGCCGAAATACGCCGCCGGCATCTCATGCCCGCATTGCTTCGATGCCCGTTCCGACGAGGATCGCGCGCGCTACGCCGAGCGTCAGCGCCAGGTCGAGCTTGCAGAAGCGCAAGACAGGGCTCCGCACATCGGACGTTAGAGCGACGTGCGTCCGCTGGACGCACAAATTACGCTGTAACACATTGCATTTCGGGCCGATGCGTTAGGAGACGGCAGATCCTGACATCATCTCGTTTCCGCCATCATTGGCAAAGCGCTCATCGGTCATTGTAATGTCAATATGCGGGGCCTACCTCTTCAACGTCCGAAAACCCGCCCGTCCACGTTCGGCCGGGCCAATTCTGGAGGCATTGATGTTCGATCCCAAGAAGCTCCTCGACGATCTGCTCGGCTCGCAAATTCCCGGAACGGGGTCGACCGTCCGCGACAAAGGGGGTCAGGCGGTGCAGATGGCCAAGGACAATCCGCTGGCGGCCGGCGCACTGGCCGCGGTGCTGCTCGGAACCGGCGCTGGCCGTCAGGTCACCGGCACTGCGGTGAAGCTCGGCGGCCTGGCCATGATCGGCGGTCTCGCCTACAAGGCCTACCAGAACTACAAGAACGGCAAGGCGCCTGCGGAAACGGCCGCAGCCGGCTCGCCGGAATTGTTGCCGCCGCCCGCCGACACCAGCTTCCATCCCTCGCAAGCGCCGCAAGGCGAGGACGAATTCACGCTGACGCTGGTGCGGGCGATGATTTCGGCGGCGAAGGCCGACGGCCATATCGACGACGACGAACGGCAAAAGATCGCCGGCAAGCTCAGCCTCTCGGGCATCGGCTCCGACGCGGAGAAGTTCCTGACGTCGGAGCTGGAAACGCCGCTCGACCTGGATACGCTGGTCGCCGGCGCCCAAACCGACGCGCAGAAGCTCGAACTCTACACCGCCTCGCGCCTCACCATCGATCCGGATACGCGTTCCGAACGCGGCTATCTCGATCTGCTCGCCGGCCGCCTCGGGCTGCCGGACGCACTGGTCGACCATGTCGAGGCGACGGTGTCAGCGGCAAAGGTACCGGCGGCAAAGGTGCCGGAGTCAGGGGCGCCGGAGTCGGACAAGGCAACCGCCAGCTCGCGCTGGTAGGCTTCAGGGCCGCGGAGGGCGGCAATCCGGGAGCCGCTCTCACGTTAATGTCTCGTTTACCTAGGAAGCGCATAACTTTAGGTAGTCGGATCGGCTTTCCTCCTCCCAAGTCCGGTTCAGATCAGGGCGGCCGCCAATGGCCGCCCTTTTGTTGAAGCGGGCTGGCGCATAACCCGAAATCGGAATCGATTTTTGGAAGCGATCATGCGCAAAATCAAATTGCTCGAAATCAAGCTGCTATAGCGTCCTTGCGGACACGCGGCGCTGTAGGAGGACAGTTATGACAAACTACAAAACGGCCATCGTCACCGGCGCCGGCACGGGCATCGGCAAAGCCGTCGCTACGGCGCTGCTCAGGTCCGGCTGGAACACGGTGTTCTGCGGACGCCGCAAGCCGGTGCTGAACAAGGCGATCGCCGACGCCGGATCGACACAAGCCAAGGCGCTGGCGGTCGCCTGCGACATCAGCAAGGCCGATCAGGTCGACGAGATGTTCGAGACCGTGGCGGCGGCTTTCGGTCGTGTCGACCTGCTCTTCAACAATGCCGGCACAAGCTACAAGTCGACATTGATCGACGAGATCCCCGTCGAGGTGTGGAACGAAGTCGTCGGGGTCAATCTCACCGGCTCGTTCCTGTGCGCCCGCGCCGCCTTCGGCGCCATGCGCAGGCAGCAGCCGATGGGCGGCCGCATCATCAACAACGGCTCGGTGTCGGCTTACGCACCGCGGCCGGGCTCAGTGCCCTATACCGCGACCAAGCACGCCATCACCGGGCTGACCAAGACGCTGGCGCTGGACGGCCGGCCTTATGACATCGCCTGCGGCCAGATCGACATCGGCAACGCCTTGACCGACATGGCGCAGGCGATGACGGTCGGGGTGCCGCAAGCCAATGGCTCCATCGCCGCCGAAGCGGTGATGGATGTACAGCAGGTCGCCAATGCCGTCGTCCATATGGCCAGCCTGCCGCTCGACGCCAATGTGCTGTTCATGACCGTGATGGCGACGAAGATGCCGTATGTCGGGCGAGGGTAGTCGCTCGAAGACTCGACGGGCGGTCTAAGACTGAGTAGCCGAAAGCGGCACGCCGGGAAGATACAGCGAAATGGGGCGGATTTCGTAGACGGCGGTTGGATTGACGCGGCGTAGGTCGCGCGCAATCGCGATCGCGGCATCACGCGTGGCGCAATCGACGACGTAAAGTCCCAACAATTGCTCCTTGGTCTCGGCGAAAGGCCCGTCAATGACCATTCCGGCGCCCGGCCCGCGCAAGGTACACGCGTCTTGTGTCGCCCCGAGCCGCGCTGCCGGGCCAAGGGAGCCTTCTCGGTATAGCCGTTCGTTGATCTGGAGCAGGTCGGTCATCAGCGCCGCATCCTCCTCCGGCGTCAGCGCCGCGACCACTTCTTCCACGTGATAGGCGAGGATGGCATAAAACATCTGACTTCACCTTTCTTCGGTCGTGAATTCTTTCGCCGGACGCGCAATGAGCGCTGTAGCACTCTGATTTGCGCATGATCCCCAGCGAAAATCGATTTCGATTTTCGCGGTCATACGTTTTGTCCTCACTTGCCCAGAAACGCCTCGATCCGCTCCAGCGCGCGCAGGATGTTCTCTTCGGAATTGGCGTAGGACAGCCTGATATAGCCTTCGCCGAGAATGCCGAAATCAGGTCCGCCAATCAGCGCCACGCCGGCATCCTCAAGCAAGGCAGACGCCAGCTTCTTGGCCTTCCAGCCAGTTTTTGAGACATTGGGGAAGGCATAGAACGCGCCCTTCGGTGTGATGCAGGAAACGCCTGATAAGGCGTTCAGCCCTTCGACCACGACCTTCCTGCGGCGGTCGAAGGCGCGCATCATCTTGTCGACGTCGTCCTGCGGACCGTCGATGGCGGCGATGCCGGCATATTGGCTCGGGGCATTGACGCAAGACCAGCAATTGACTGCCAGCTTGCGCACCTTGTCGTAGAGGTGGGCACCCTTGTCGCCGTTCGGCCAGATCGACCAGCCCATGCGCCAGCCGGTCATCGCCCAGGTCTTCGACCAGCCGTTGAGCACGATCAGCCGGTCGCGGATTTCAGGGAAATTCAGCAGGGAGCAATGCGTCTCGCCGTCATAGGTCATCACGTCGTAGATCTCGTCCGAAAGGATGGCGATGTCCGGGTGCGCTTCCAGTTCTTTGACCAGCTTCTCGATCTCGGCGCGGGGGGTAACCCCGCCGGTCGGGTTGGCCGGCGAGTTTAGGATCAGCAGCCTGGTCTTCGGCGTGATCAGCGCCAGCGTCTCCTGCGCCGAGAAGGCAAAGCCGTTCTCCTCGCGCATCGGCACCGGCACCGGAGCAGCACCGGTGAACTCGATCATCGAGCGATAGATGGGAAAGCCGGGATCGGGATAGAGAATCTCGGCGCCCGGTTCGCCGAACATCAGGATCGCGGCGAACATGGTCGGCTTGCCGCCGGGCAGGATCATCACCGCCTCGGGCGAAACCTCGACCCCGGTGGTGGTCAGCGTGCGCCGCACCACCGCTTCGCGTGTCGCCAGCAGGCCGTTGGCCGGCGTATAGCCGTGGTGGCCGTCACGCAGCGCCTTGATCGCCGCCTCGACGATGTGCTGCGGCGTCTTGAAGTCGGGCTGACCGATGCCAAGATTGACGATATCGCGGCCCTGATGGGCGAGCGCGGTGGCACGAGCCAGCACCGCGAAGGCGTTTTCCTCGCCGAGACGATCGAAGGCCGAAATCGTGTGGAGCATTTTTCCCGTCCGTGTGGTTCTTTCACCGAGCGAGCGTTTTTGTGAGCGTCCGCTCACAAAAGTCAAACGGATTGGAGCTTTGGGTGTCGGAAAATCTCAAGAATTGGCAACCGCGCCCGCGGCCCGAACGCAAAGTCCTTGAGGGGCGCACTGTCAGGCTGGAACCGCTCAACGCCGAAAAGCACGGCGACGGCCTGTTCGATGCCTCGTCGGTGCCCGATATCGATGGCCGCTTCGCCTGGCTGTTCGACTATCCACCGCAGACCCGCGCCGCCTTCCAGCCATGGCTGGACAAGGCCGAAGCCAGCGAGGACCCGCTCTTCTTCGCGGTCATCGACAAGGCCAGCGGCAAGGTCGCCGGACGCCAGACGCTGATGCGCATCGATCCGGCCTATGGCGTGATCGAGATCGGCAACATCTATTGGGGGCCGCTGATCTCGCGCAAGCCGGCGGCGACGGAAGCTCAGTTTCTGTTCATGAAATACATCTTCGACGAGCTTGGCTATCGCCGCTACGAATGGAAATGCAACAACCGCAACGAGCCGTCGAAGCGCGCGGCGGAACGTTTCGGCTTCAAGTTCGAGGGCATTTTCCGCCAGCATCTTGTGGTCAAGGGCGAAAACCGCGATACCGCGTGGTACTCGATCATCGACAAGGAGTGGCCGGCCCTACGCAGAGCCTATGAGGCATGGCTCGATCCGGCCAATTTCGATGGCGACGGCCGCCAGAAGCGACGGCTCGAGGATTTCCGCGCCGAGTTCGGCGCCTGACCATGATCCCGAAAAGTGGAAGCCGGTTTTCGGGCAAGATCATGGTCAAACAAGAAGGACCATGATCCCGAAAAGTGGAAGCCGGTTTTCGGGCAAGATCATGGTCAAACAGGAAGATAAAGCCTCCATCCCGATTCTGCCGGGATGGATCAGGCTGTAACAGGAGTTCGCAGATGGCGCACACCCATGACCATGGTTCGCAAGGGCATGACCACAGCCACGGCGCCGGTCCTGTGCACGGATCGACCGACAAGAAACGGGTGCTGATCGCAGCCTGCCTGACCGCCGGCTTCATGGTCGTGGAAGCGCTCGGCGGTCTCTTCACCGGATCACTGGCGCTGCTGGCGGATGCCGGCCACATGCTCGCCGATTGTATCGCGCTCGGCCTTGCCTGGTATGCTTTTCATCTGGCCGGCCGGCCGGCCACCGTTCGCCTCACCTATGGTTTCGGCCGGGTCAAAACGCTGGTCGCCTATACCAACGGCATCGCCATCTTCGCCATTGCGCTGTGGATCATCTATGAGGCTTGGGAACGCCTGCTGACACCTGCGCCCGTGCTCGGCGGGCCGATGCTGGTCGTCGCGATCGCCGGTCTGCTGGTCAATATCGGCTCCTTCTTCGTGCTGCATGGCGGCGACCGCGACAGCCTGAACATGCGCGGTGCCATCCTGCACGTGCTCGGCGACCTGCTTGGCTCGGCGGCGGCGATCATAGCTGCGCTGATCATCCTGGCAACGGGCTGGACGCCTATCGATCCGATCCTGTCCGTCCTTGTCTCGCTGCTGATCCTGTCCACGGCCTGGTCGCTGATGCGCGAAGCAGCCCATGTCCTGCTCGAGGGCGTGCCGGCGAGCCTCGATCGCGACCTGATCGCAAGGGACATAGAGGGGACGGTCAAGGGCGTGCGCGAGGTGCATCACATGCATGTCTGGTCGCTCGACGGGTCGAGCAACATGGCGACCTTGCATGCCTGCCTCAACGATGGCGTTGATGCTCACAAAGCGGTCAGCGCCATCAAGAAGCGGCTTGCCGCCGAGCATGGCATTGCCCACGCCACCGTAGAGCCGGAATTCGGCCATTGCGCCGACAGCCACGATGGGCACGATGGGCACGATGGCGAGCACGACCATGCGCACGATGCGGCTCCGCATCATGGCCACTGTCACTGACACCCGGGAGTTCCAAAGCATTGGTAACGAACTTGATGAATTCCCGCCGCGTCAGGACCACGTGATGGATCGCGACACGCGCAACGCGGCGATAGGCGCCCTCTGGGTGCTGCTGCTGTTCGGCATCGCCGCCTACTATTTGCCAACCGTGATGCTGGCGGTCGGCCGAGTCTCGACCATTCTTGCCGCTGTTATTGCCGCTGTCTTCATGGTGGCCATTTTCGTCGTGTTTTGGCTGCGTGGCCGCAGCCAGCGCAAAAAGGATCATTGATATGCGTATTTTGATTACCGGCGCGGCAGGCATGGTCGGCCGCAAGCTCATCGCCCGGCTGGCGAAGGACGGAACGCTCAGCGGCCGGAGGATCGCCGCGCTCGACCTTCACGATATTGTGCCGCCGCAGGCGCCGGCACTGGAAGGCGTCGGTGTCACTATCCATACAGGCGATCTCGCCGCGGCGAGCGGGATGGAACGGCTGGTCGCGTCGCGCCCCGACGTGATCTTCCATCTCGCCGGCGTCGTGTCGGGCGAGGCGGAAGCCAATTTCGATCTCGGTTATCGCGTCAATCTCGACGGCACAAGGGCGCTGTTCGATGCCATAAGGCTGGCGGGGTTTGCGCCACGCGTCGTCTTCACCTCGTCGATCGCCGTGTTCGGCGCACCGTTCCCGGACATCATCCCCGACGAATTCCACCCGACGCCATTGACCTCCTACGGCACGCAGAAGCTGATGGGCGAAGCATTGCTCGCCGATTATACGCGGCGCGGCTTCTTCGACGGCATCGGTATCAGGCTGCCGACCATCTGCGTCAGGCCCGGCAAGCCCAACAAGGCCGCGTCAGGCTTCTTCTCCGGCATCATCCGCGAGCCGTTGAGCGGCCAGGAAGCGATATTGCCGGTGCCGCGCTCTGTCGTGCACACCCACGCCAGCCCGCGCTCCGCGGTGAATTTTTTGATCCACGCAGCAGGGATCGACGGCAGCGCCGTCGGGCCACGCCGCAATCTGACGATGCCCGGTGTCGCCGTCACGGTCGGCGAGCAGATCGAGGCCTTGCAACGCATTGCCGGCGCCGAGGCGGTGAAACTGATCCGCGAGGAGCCCGACGATACGATCTGGGCGATCGTCAAGGGCTGGCCGACACGGTTCGAAGCGCGGCGGTCGAGGGAGCTTGGCTTTGCCGCCGAAACCAGCTTCGACGATATCATCCGCGTCCACATCGAGGACGAGCTGGACGGCAAAATTGCCGGTTAGCTAACGCGCGTTCGATCGGACGGGCGAAGGCGTCATCCGCCAGCGGTCAGGCTGGCCGAAAGCAGCAGCAGCCCGAACAGGAAGACGAAGGCTGCGCCGCCGATCTCGACGATCGAATGTATGCGGTTGCCCATGCGGCCGTCACCGGCGAAATAGACCGCCCAGTTCTTGGCCGTCACCGCCAGCGTCGCCAAGATCGAGACCGTGATCGCGGTGCCGAGTGCCATCGCCAGCACCGACAGGATGCCGCCGAACCACAACCCGTTGAGCATCGCAAAGCTCAGCACGATCAGCGCGCCCGAGCAGGGCCGGATACCGACCGCAGCCACCGCCGACCAGGCGGTGCGCCAGTCGAAGCGGTCGCCGGAAAGCAGCGTCGGGTCGGGCGCGTGTGAATGCCCGCACGTCTCGCAGACTTCGCCCGCCGCATCGTGATGGTGATCGTGCCCGCCATGGTCATGGTGATGGTCGCGTGCGCCGTGATGATGGTCGTGACCGTCATGGCCATGTGCGTGAAGCGCATGCACTGAATGCGTATGTGAGTGGCCCGCATGTGAGTGGCCGGCATGGGCCGCCGACAGGCTGTAGGGAGGGTTGGCGCCGAACAGGCGAAGGATAGCGGGGCCGGCCTTGCGCCACAAAAGCCAGGCGCCGAACAGGGTGACGAAGACAAAGCTCGTGACTTCGAGGAACCATGCCGCATCGGTCATCGATATGGTGGTGCCGCGCAGGACGAAGTAGGCGAGCATCATCACGAGGATCGCCGTCAGCGCCTGCAGCAGGGCCGAGACAAAGGACAGCATGATGCCGCGCTTGAGCGCGACTTCGTTCGCGACCATGTAGGACGAGATCACCGCCTTGCCGTGCCCGGGGCCGGCAGCATGGAAAACGCCATAGGCGAAGGACAGGCCGATAAGCAGCCACAGCTTGTTGCCGTCCTCGCGCATCGCCTTCATTGCGCCGGCAAGCGCGCGGTAGAATTCCTGCTGGCGCAGGTTGATCCACATCAGGATGTGGGCGAATGGGCCGGTGGTGGGAGCCATCCCGTCATTGGTGCCGATGCCGAGCGAGCTCTGGGCGTGGGCGGCGCCGAGGAAGTGCGTCGTCACAAGGGCGACGGCCAAAAGGCCGAAGGCCAAACGCAGGGACGGTTTCGTCACCGGATTATCCTTCTGGCTGACAGTTCAGTTCAAGCTTGGTCGCGAAGATCTTGCTCATGTCGGTGCCTGTCGGATCGTTGAAGAACGCGTCCGTCAGGGTCTTCTGGTTCTCGGCGAGCGCCTCGTCGGGGTTCGGACGAACGACTTTGCTCGCGCATGTCGACGGCATGCCATCGACCTGCAGATTGGCATCCTCGGTGAAATCGATCGCCGTGTAGAAGGTCGGGTCGTAGACGCCGATATCGATCTTGCCGGCCAGCTTCATCGGTGCCTTCGGTTCGGATTCGAACAGGATGATGAGTTGATCGTTCTCGAAATTGGCCATCAGCTGCGGCGGCGGGTTCATCGCCTCGTCCTTGCCGTCTACGGTGACGAGCTGGAAGTAATTGAACTCCGCCAGCGAAGCATGGACGGTGTCGGCGACTTCCTTCAACTCCTTGTCGTCGAGCTTCAGGTCGGAATTCTTGTCGAATTCCATCATAACCGTACTCGAAAACAAATCGTCGAAGCGCCAGAGATGGCGCAAAGCCTTCACAGTTTGGTGATCCGGACTGAGGACCACTTCGAGGCGAGCCTCGGCGAAGACGTGCGGATGCACCTCGGCTGGCCCGACCGTGGCAAATGTCGCCGCTATGGCCGAAGCCATGATGATTGCTTGCCGTTTCAGGTGCATTCTCGGTCGCGATTCCATCAGCTTGGGTAAAATATCGAGAGTTACTAGAAAGGGGGCGAAAATGGGACCGCAAGGCGGCTGAAAGCTCATGCGTTGTCAATCGTCTTGAACCACTGCACCAGGAAATCGACAAAGACGCGAACCTTCGCAGGCAAATAGCGCCGGTGTGGATAGACGGCGAAGATGCCGCCACCCGGTAGGATGCGGTCATCCAGCGCGGCCACCAGCCGGCCACTTTCTAGGTCGGGCGCGGCGATGAAATCCGGCAGGATGGAAAATCCCAATCCCGCCACGGCGGCGGCCCTTGCCGCCATCGGACTGTTGACCTCGATCGGACCGGAGACCGAAACGGTTACCGTATCGCCGCTGTCGCCCTTGAACGGCCAGTTGGTCAGCCAGCGGCCATTGGTGTCTATGATGCAGGGCACGCGGCCAAGGTCCTGCGGACGCACTGGCATGCCGTGCTTCGCGATCAGTTCGGGAGATGCGCAGAGCCGCACCGAAAACGGCGCCAGGCGCCTCGCGATCAGCGAGGAGTTTTCCAGCCGCGAAATGCGCACGGCGAGATCGAAACCTTCCTCGACCAGATCGACGAAGCGGTCGTCGAGATGAATGTCGAGCACGATGTCGGGATGCTGCTTGGCGAAGTCGATCAGCGACTGGCCGATCGGTGCGTCAGCAAAAGTGCGCGGCGCCGACAGCTTGATCCTGCCGCGAACGTCGCCGGAGGATTCACGCACCGCATCGGCCAGGCTGTCGACCTCGCGGACGATTTCCGAGGCGCGGCGGTAATAAGTGTGGCCGGCCTCGGTCAGCGAGAACTGCCTGGTGGTGCGGTTGAGCAGCAACGCGCCGAGCTCGTCCTCCAGCTCGCGCACATATTTCGACAGCAGCGCCTTGGAGCGGCCGATCTTGCGCGCCGCTGCCGAAAAACCTTCGGCCTCGACCACGTCGATAAAGGCGCGCATGCGGGTCAGCGTGTCCATGTCATGCGCTCCCTTGGTGAGCTGAAAGGATACGCGCGGCAAGCGTCAGCAGCTGCCGGTCGCTGTTCTTAGGTCCAAGCAGCGAGAGGCCGAATGGCGCACCGTCGGCCTTGCCCAGCGGCAGGGTGATCTGCGGAAAGCCGGACAGGCCGGAAAGGCACAGCAGCCTTAGCGCGCGCTCGCGATAGGTCTGCAATTCGTCGAATGAGGCGGCCTTGAGCGGGGCGGCACCTGGAGCGGTCGGCAGCACAAGAACACCGTCCTCGCCAAGCAGGTCGGCAAGTTCAATACGAAACGAAACGCGACGTTCCGTTTCGTGTCGTGCGGTTGCGAGGTCGATGGTCGCGCCATGCTCGAAACGCTCCTTGACGCCGGGGCCGAGCATCCGGTCACCCTGCGAGATCCAGGCACCATGATTTTGCCAGGCTTCGTACCCCTGCAGCTTGCGGAAGCACCAATAGAGATCATCGGTGGAATGCGACAGCGGGGCAACGGTGCGCGGCGCGCCCAGCACCGAAGCGACAGTGCGGACCATGGCGCGATATTCGTCGGCCTGCTGCGGGCCGAGCACGAGGCCGTCCAGCGCGTCGAGGGCGAGGGCGCGTGCCAAGTCGTGGCGTTGCCGATCGTCGTCGAGCAGCACCGTGCCGACCTTTTCGTAGGTGGCCATGTCCCTGGCGAACCAGCCGAACGTGTCCAGTGAAGGGGCCAGCGGCATGGCGCCTTCAAGCGAAATGCGGCCATGCGTGGTCCTCAGGCCGATCAAGCCGCAAAAGCTTGCCGGCGCGCGGATCGAGCCACCGGTGTCGGATCCGATGGCGATATCGGCCAGCCCGCCGGCAACCGCGGCGGCGGAACCGGAGGATGAGCCGCCGGTGACGCGGTCCGGCGCTGCCGGATTGACCGGCGACGGAAAATGCGCGTTCAGCCCCATCAGGGAGAAGGCCAGCTCGTCGGTCTGCGTCTTGCCGACAAAGCGCGCGCCCGAATCAAGCAGCGCCTGGACGGCCGGCGCTGTCGCCGAGGCGGGTGAAGCCTCCCGGTGTTTCTGCGGATTGCCGCAGCCGGTGCGGTAGCCGGCGACGTCGTAAATATCCTTGACGGCCAGCCGCAGGCCGGCAAGCGGGCCGGATTGCGCATTGGACACGGGGATATCGTCAAGGTCGAGAAAAGCGTTCAGAGGGCCGCAAGTGCCTGTCATGCGTTCGATATCCGGATACAATTGTTGCAACATTGTTCGGCGCCAGGAATTTTACAACCTGGCGTACGATTTTTATTGATTGTGAAATCCTTCGACCTTATATCGCGCTTGCCCAAAGTCGCACGTGCCTGTGGGTGTCCGCCGATCCTCAAAATGGTGAGGGATATCGGTAAGGTAACTGGAGCTAACCCCTCCAGTCGGTTTAGCGGCCAACCGCCAGACCGAGGACACCTTGAAGCAACGACGGTGCGGGCCTTTCTGGTGTTCTGCCGGTCGTCCAAAGACCGGGGTTACTGAAGAGGCACACCTTCATTGCCGGCAGTGCGGAACGGGTTCTCCCAATCCAAGCCAAGGCAGACAAAGCGAACCGAGGCCGGGCAAGGCCAAGGTTCACCGCCGCGAGACGGCGCTTCATGGTTCCGGGGTCTCCACCGGCTGGTTCCATGGATTTGACGTCCCGCCTTTGTCCACCGCGTGTTCGCGAGTCGATGACCCGCGTCCCGCAGCCTTTGTGCGCGCCGAAAGGCGCTGATGGAGAGACCCCGATGGCTACCCAGCGCATCCTTGACTTCCTCGCCACCCGACGTCCGAACGGCCCCTGCCTCGTCGTCGATCTCGATGTCGTGCGCGACAATTTCCGTGCTTTCGAGAAGGCGCTTCCCGATTCGAAAATCTACTATGCGGTGAAAGCAAACCCGGCGCCGGAAATCCTGCGCCTCCTTGCTGCGATGGGCTCGTCCTTCGACACCGCTTCCGTTGCCGAAGTCGAGATGGCGATGGACGCCGGTGCGCCGGCGGACCGCATCTCCTTCGGCAACACCATCAAGAAGGAGCGCGACATCCAGCGCGCCTATCAGCTTGGCATCCGGCTGTTCGCAGTGGACTGCGTCGAGGAGGTCGAGAAGATCGCCCGCGTTGCACCCGGCGCCCGTGTGTTCTGCCGCGTGCTGACCGACGGCGAAGGCGCCGAATGGCCGCTGTCGCGCAAGTTCGGCTGCGTGCCGGCGATGGCGGTCGACGTGCTGCGCCATGCCAGGACGCTCGGCCTCGACGCCTACGGCGTGTCGTTCCATGTCGGCTCGCAGCAGACCGACCTGACCGCTTGGGACCGCGCGCTCGGCGACGCTAAAAAGGTGTTCCTCGCGCTCGCTGAGGAAGGCATCGTCCTGAAGATGGTCAATATGGGCGGCGGTTTTCCGACCCGTTACCTCAGGGATGTGCCGGTGGCGCAGGCCTATGGCCAGGCGATCTTCTCTGCGCTGCGCAAGCATTTCGGCAACGCGATTCCCGAGACGATCATCGAACCGGGCCGCGGCATGGTCGGCAATGCCGGCGTCATCAAGTCGGAAGTCGTGCTGATCTCGAAAAAGGCCGACAATGACAATGTGCGCTGGGTGTTCCTCGACATCGGCAAGTTCGGCGGTCTCGCCGAGACGATGGACGAGGCAATCCGCTACCCGATCATGACCGCGCATGACGGCACCGAAACCTCGCCGTGCGTGCTCGCCGGCCCGACCTGCGATTCGGCCGACGTGATGTACGAAAAGACGCCGTATCCGCTGCCCCTGTCGCTGACCATCGGCGACGAGGTGCTGATCGAGGGCACCGGCGCCTACACGACGACCTACGCCTCGGTCGCCTTCAACGGCTTCGAGCCTCTGCGATCCTACGTGATCTGACGGCTTCGGCCCTCAGATCACCCGGTGCGGGCGACGAGATCGCCCGCTTCGGTTCGCCTGTGGAACAATCCGCTCGTGAAGGATCGCGGAAATGGAAATTGTGGATTTCATTGTTGAAGGCGCTTTGGGCTGGCAAATCTCCCCCCTTGAGGGGGAGATGGCCGCAAAGCTGCCAGAGGGGGTCGGCTCAGCTGTCGCGACCTCTCTTGGACTGTGTGCGGCCGGCGCTTCAGGCGCGGCGACCCCCTCTGTCGCCCTCGGCGACATCTCCCCCTCGAGGGGGGAGATTGCTGGCGCCTTCGTCATCACCGCCGAAACCGCTGCCGACGTTTCGGCGCGCGAGGCTTTGCTCGATCGCGCCATGGGGCCGAAGCGCCGGAAAAAATCGTCGGAAAAGCTGCGGCGCGGCCGCCGGCCTTCGGAAGGCTTGGCCTTTATCGCGCGCGATGCATCGGGCGCGGTCACAGGCACCGTGCGGCTCTGGGATGTCGTGCTGGGCGAGGGCGGTAGGTCAGCCCTTCTGCTTGGCCCGCTCGCCGTCGATCCGACAATCAAGAATGCCGGCATCGGCTCGGCGCTGATGCGCCATGCAATGGCTGAAGCCGCCCGCCTCGGCCATGCAGCGATCTTGCTGGTCGGCGATGCGCCCTATTACGAGCGCTTTGGGTTTTCGGCCGAAAAAACCGGCGCGCTGGCCATGCCTGGACCTTATGAGCGGCACCGCCTGCTGGCGCTGGAACTGGTGGAAGGCGCGCTCGCCGAGGCGCGGGGCACGCTGAGGGCGGCAGGGCGCAAGCTGAAGGCACAACGGCTGCCGCTCGCTGCCTGACGGATCGGAAACAAGCCGCCGTCCGTCGGGCGGCGGCTTGTTTTCATCCCGAGTTGGTTGGATCAGCCGATCAGCTGGCTCAGTGCCATGGCGACGCTCATGTCGCCTTCGACCTTTATCTTGCCGGACATGAACGCCATGGTCGGGTTGAGATCGCCTGCTATCAGCGACTCCAGATCGTCGAGCGAAAGCTTTATGGTGCAGTCGGCCGGCGCGTCGGTGGTCGAGACATCAGCGCCGTCGATGACGATGACACCGTCGCTGCCGGTGTCGAATTTCACGGAACGATCGAACCCGGCACTCGCCACGCGCGCGCTGATCTTGTCGGCAATTTCCTGAACGCCCATGGCCGTTCTCCTCGTCTCGTTGCGTTTGTCGCAGAATGGCACTTCGATCTGGCCGAAGTCGCCATCTTGCGCATTTCGCGATCACGGTCGCTGGCGCATATAGCTTTGGGTTGACGTTTACGTCAACGCGGTTCCCCGAGATGAGGATGGGTTTAATCGCCGCAGCGAAGCTGCTCCGCGAGATCTGTCGGGCGAAGGTTAGGGCGCCCAGCAGCCCGCCTGTCACGTCATGTCTGTAACTCTGGCGACGTTCCCCCCGGTGGGTTGTTCCAAAGCCGGCTGCAATCGGGGCAGTTACACGCTTTACGTCATTCAAACAGACGAGGACACTGGCCAAGCCTGTCCCTAGCGTGGACTCGGGCCTCATGCGCTCAGAGTGGTGTAAACGGGACCATGACAGCAGGTTCAAGCGCGGTCATCTCACGCGGCGACCGCGTCAGGGGAGGTAGGATGAATCCGTGTCCGGGAGGCGAGGGTCTACAGGAAGGGGACGTTCAGTCATGAAAATCAAAAGTCTGATCAAGCGTGCCGAGAAGGTGGACAGAGCATTCGAGCAGCTCGAAGCCGATTTGGCGGATGCGTTCGATGAGTGTCTCAACCTAGATGACCAGTCGCCGTTGGAGAACGTCCCGGATGAGGATCTCGCGGCAAAGAATGACAACTCTCAGCCTGAGGACGATGCGGACACTCCCGAGATCGCACGACGGCTGACGTCCCATACACAAACCCGACTGGCTGCGTTAAATGCCGTTGATGGGCTCTTTGATGATGCGCGGGAGTATCTGGAGGAGATCAACACGAAACTGTCGGAGATCGCGACCTCACATCATCTGACAGGCGAATTCCTGAAGCTGCTTCACGGGGACATTCTTCGCGCCAACGAACTGGAACTGGCAAATGTCAGCCTGACCACGCAGCAGAGAGTGCTGTCGGAGCAACTCCACGATGCGACCAGGAAGCAGCGCGAGCGGGAAAGCGCTGTCGAGGCCCTGCAGCAGCGTGAGATGAGCCTGGTCGAGGACAAAGAGGCACTTCGCGGTGCGCTGGCTGCAGCAAGGCTGGAACTCGTCGTTGCAGGCAATGCGAGCGCAGAACGCGAAGCGGAGTTCGGCGACCTCGTCAAAACGCTTTCGGCCAGAACGGCCGAGGCCAACAGATGCGCGCGCGAGAACGAGATACTGCGGGAAAAACATGTCAGCCTGTCGATCGATCTCGACAAGGCGCTGAAACGGGAAGCTGAGGCGCGGCACAGGCTGGATGAACTCTCGACAATTCATGCCAGTGATGCGACGCGACTGTCGGAACTGCTGGCTGCGCTTGGCAAGAGCGAGAAAGAGGAGATGCGGCTGCAGAAATCGCTCGATATCGCGCAAGCGAAGCTGTCGGAAATGACGGAAGCGGCCCGTATCATGGAAAGTGACAGGGAAGCCGAGCGTGCGCGTAGTTTCACGGTGATCGGCGGCCTGCGTTCTGAAATTCGCAACCTCCAATCACGATTGGAAATTGCCTCGAACGAGAACAGTCAAGCCGCCAGCGAGATCGCCAATCTCAAGGCTCAATGGAGCGACGCTGTGGCCGAAAAGCAAATTGCGGAGGAAAGGTTGTCCGCTCTCAGAAAGGAGAACGAAAACGACAAGATACACCTTTCGACGGTGAGCGCGAATTTTTCGCAGCTTTCCCTGCAGCAGGCATCCGAACAGATACAGCTCGATGTCCAGAGACAGGAATGCGAGGATCTGCGAGCCGAAGTCGCGTTGCTCGATGCTCGGGTCAAGGAACTGTTGCCCTATGAGCGTCTCCACAAGGTCACAAACGCCAGACCGCATGAGAACGGCGTGGTCGAGATCACCGGTGTCGTGGCGGAGAAGGCCCGCGCCACAAGCAGGCGGCGCGTCCGTACGAGCCTGCGCGCTGCATCCTAAGGCGCGGGTGGGCCGCGCCGATTAGAGCCATCAGCTTAGAGCGTCATGTGCTCATCCAACTGGACACACCGGCACGGCCTAATGCTCGATCGGTCCTTTCGGCATGACGATCGCCGTGCCGGCGGTTGTCGGACGCTCGATCATGCGGCGGACGCGCGGCGGCTCGTCGCCGCTGTGCAGTGCCCGTACGCGCTCGCCGACAACGGCGTCGGCATGGGTGGCCCGCTTGTTGTGGCGGATGTATTCGAGCCATGTCGGCGTGTGATAGTGCTCGATCCATATTGCGGGATTTTCGAGATCGCGCGCCAGCGTCCAGTTGCGGGCGCCGTCACGGCGGCGGATGCGGCCGCGTTCGGCCATGGTGGCCAGGAATTCCGGCACGTCCTCCTCGCGGATGATGTATTCGATCATGATGGCGATGGGGCCGCTGCGCAGTTTTAGGTCGAGCGCAAGATGCGGCTCCTTGAAACGGTTGGTAGGATCGAGGTTGAGCACTGCCTGCTGCGGCAAAGGCAGCAAGAGGCCGATCGCGCCGCCCGCCAGCATCGCGACGGCAGCCGCGATCAGCGCGAATTCGGCGCCATGCGCATCGGCGACGACACCCCAAATCCAGCTGCCGAGCGCGATGCCGCCGAAGGTCGCCGTCTGATAGACCGAGAGCACCCGGCCGACCACCCAGCGCGGCGTCGACATCTGCACCGTGACGTTGAAATGCGACAGCGCGATCACCCAGCAGGCGCCGCCGATGAGCAGCCCGAGCGACGTCTGCCAGGCGTGGTCGCTGACAGCGGCGTTGAAGGCGCAAAGCGCGAAGCCGGCGAATGCCATGCGCACCATCGTCTCGCTGGACAGGATCTGCCTCAGCCGGACGCTGATCAGCGCGCCGCCGACGGCACCGATACCGAACGCACCGAGCATGATGCCGTAGGTCAAGGCATCGCCCTTGACGACATCGCGCGCTACCAGCGGCAGCAGCGCCAGAACCGCGCCGGCGCTGAAGCCGAAAGCCGCACCCCTGACCAGCACCTTGCCGATATTGGGCGACATGGCGACGTAGCGCAGGCCGGCGCCCATCGCCGCCCCCAGCGTCTCGCGCGGCAGTGTCGAGGCTGGCAGGTCTGGCTTCCAGCGGGCAAGCACGATGAGGAGCCCGACATAGCTCAAAGCGTTGGCGGCAAAAGCCGCTGCAGCACCTGCGGCGGCAACGATGATGCCGCCGATCGCCGGGCCGACGCTGCGCGTCAAGTTGAAGCCCAAGGAGTTGAGCGCGACGGCAGCCGGCAGCTTGGCGCGCGGCACCATATCGCCGACAGAAGCCTGCCATGACGGGTTGTAAAGCGCCGTGCCGCTGTTGATCAGGAAGGCGAAGGCGAGCAGCGTCCACGGCGTTATCAAGCCAAGATAGGTGAACACGGTCAGCAGAACCGAGACGACCAGCATGAAGATCTGGGCAATCAGCATGACCTTGCGCCGGTTAAAGCTGTCGGCGATGGCACCGGCAACGAGCGCAAACAGCATGATCGGCAAGCTGGTCGAGGCCTGGACCAGCGCGACCTGATAGGACGAGGTGGCGATCGTGGTCATCATCCAGGCGGCGCCGACGCCCTGGATCAAGCCACCGAAATTCGAAACCAGACTGGCGGACCATACGGCGCGGAAAATGCCGTGCCGGAACGGCGCCAGCGCGGAGACGCGTTCGCTGTCCGGCTCGTCGTCGATCATAGATGCTTCCCCGACTTCAAATGCTGCCTTCTTCCAGAATCGATCCCCTCATACCGTTCCTTCAAGGTAGAGCATGACTTCGCAAAGGGCGAAGGCCTTTTCAAAGGAGATCATGGTCCACAACAGGATAGCGTGCGCTGGAACAAGTCAGCGGCACCCTTGCAGGCGGCGTGAAGCGCTTCGGTGAGGGCGGACTTTGGGCCAGCCGATGCGACTGCGGCCTGCTAAATTTTTACGAATGTCGTTATCTCAAACCGCTGCGCACCCTCGGATCAAAACGCCCGAGGGGCAGGCTATGGGCGACATGCATTACCGATCTTCGAATCCGGTCAGCACGCCGACGGCGTTGATGCCGATTTCCTCGACGGCATAGCCGCCTTCCATGACGAACAGCGTGGGCAAGCCGAGCTTGGCGATGCGACGGCCAATCTTTGGATAGTCGCCGCTTTTCAGCTTGAACTTGCTGATCGGGTCCTTCTCGAATGTGTCGACGCCAAGCGAGACGACAACGACGTCGGGAGCGTAAGCCGCAAGTTTCGCGCAGGCGTCCTCCAGCGAAGCATTCCAGGCGTCCCATGCGGTGCCGAACGGCATGGGGTAGTTGACATTGAAGCCTTCGCCGGGCCCTGAGCCGCGCTCGTCGGCATGGCCAAGGAAAAACGGATATTCGGTCATCGGGTCGCCATGCAGGTTCAGCACCTGCACGTCGCCGCGGCCGTAGAAGATCTCCTGCGTGCCGTTGCCGTGATGGTAGTCGACATCGAGGATCGAGACGCGCTTGGCGCCCTGGTCGCGGAACCATTGCGCGGCAACCGCGGCGTTGTTGATGTAGCAATAGCCGCCCATGAAGGCAGCACCGGCATGATGGCCGGGCGGGCGGCAGAGCGCGAAGGCTGATATCTCGCCGTCCTTGACCAGGGCGCCCGCAGTCAGCGCCACGTCATAGGACGACTTGATCGCCTCCCAGGTGCCTTTGACGAAGGTGGCGCCGCCGTCGAAGGAGTAAAAGCCAAGCAGCGCATCGATGGTGCTGGGTGGTACATCGCCGCGCAAGCCGCGCGTCGGCCAGGTGAAGGGGATGGCCGAACCTGTCCGGCCCGACGCTTCCCAGAGCGGCCATATGGTCGGCAGGAAATCGATGTAGTCGCTGGTGTGCACTCTCCTGGCGGCGGCGAGGTCGTGGGTCTCGGGTGGCAGGATCGGGCCGAGCTTTTCGCTCTCCACCCTCGCCTTGATGAACTCGGCGCGCGAGGGCTTCTCGAAGGCCGGCACGATGCTGCCTGAAATGAGTTCGAAATTGCCGGCATGGCCGGCGTGGAGAGGGGAGAAAACAGTCTTCATTTTGGCGGCCGGTTCGCTCTTCGAGTTGCGTGTCTGTCGTTGACGGACTGCTTTGTGGCAGAGAGTTTCAGCCCCGCCAAGAGCATTCCGGACCGCTGTTGCGAGTGGCAGCGGACGGCTTGCCAGGCGCCAATACTCTGCTAGCCTAAGCTCAAACGGGAGAAAATTATGCCGCTATCGGCCGATCTGATCGTCGAGAACGCCAGTATATTGACGATGGATCCCGATACTCCCCGCGCCGAAGCCATAGCTATCAGGGACGGCGAAATCATTGCGATCGCAGATCGCGCGACCGTACTGGAGCACAAGGGACCCGGCACGCGCGTTATCGACGCCGAGCGCGGCTCGGTCGTCCCCGGCTTCATCGAAGCGCATATGCATCTTTTCGCCGGCGCGGCCGAGCTCGATCACCTCCAGCTGATGGGCATCCACGGTTTCGATGCGCTTTGCGATGCTGTTCGCCATTATGCAGCAAAGCGGCCGGATCTATCCGTCCTGCAGGCGCAAGGCGCCGACTATACCATCCTGTCGGCGACTGAGCGGGTCAGCCGCCATCACCTCGACCGCATCCTGCCGGACCGTCCCTTCGTCATGGCGGCGCCCGACCACCACACAATGTGGGCGAACACCAAGGCGCTGGAATTGGCCGGCCTGCTTAGAGGCAAGCGGCTTGGTCCCGGCAATGAGATCGTCATGGGCGACGACGGGCTGGCCAGTGGCGAATTGCGTGAGGGCGAGGCCTTCGGGCCGCTGATCGCGCTGGCCGGCGAGGATCGCGTACGGCTCGGCCTGGCCACCGGCGGCGAGCCGGACCCGAAGCCGACGCCGGCGGAGCAGGCCTCCGACCGGGCGATCATGCGCCGCGGTTTGGAATGGTGTGCCAGGCACGGTATCACGTCGATCCAGAACATGGACGGCAATTTGCACCAGCTCGAACTCCTGTCCGAGATCGAGACCGAAGGCGGCTTGCTGTGCCGCGTGCAGGTGCCGTTCCACTATAAGAATTTCATGACCCTCGACATGCTCGACAAAGCCTCAGTGATGGCAGAGCGCTACCAAGGCGAATGGCTGTCGTCGGGCATGGTCAAGGTGTTCTACGACGGCGTGCTCGATTCGTGGACGGCGGTGATGGTCGAGCCCTATGCGGATCGTCCGGATTGGGTAGGCGAGCCGCTTTTCACGCCGCAGCAATTCATCGATCTTGCCGTGGCCGTCGACAGGCGCGGGCTGCAGATGGCGGTGCACTCGATTGGCGACGGCGCCGTGCGCGCCGTGCTCGACGGCTACGAGGCAGCGCAAAAGGCGAATGGCAGGCGCGACAGCCGGCATCGGGTCGAGCATATCGAGGTGGTCACCGCCGCCGACGTGCCGCGTTTCGCAAAGCTTGGAGTCATTGCCTCGATGCAGCCACCGCATCCGCCGGGCAGCATGGGCGTGCCGCTGGAACCAACGGTGTCGCGCATCGGGCCTGCCCGCTGGCCTCTGAGCTATGCGTGGCGGACGCTGAAGAATGCCGGCGCGCGCGTCGTCTTCGCTTCCGATTGGCCGGTCTCGCCGATCGATCCGATTCTGGGCATTCAGGCGGCAGTGCTGCGCAAACCATGGGCAGACAGCGATCCCGACCAGAGTTTCTCGCTGCATGAATCGCTTGCGGGCTATACAGTGGAAGGCGCCTATGCCGAGTTCATGGAGCATCGCAAGGGCCGCCTGAAGTCAGGCTTTCTGGCTGATCTCGTGGTGCTCTCAGGCGACATCGAGGCGACCGCGCCGGAAGCGCTGCATACGGTGCGGCCGATGACGACGATCTGCGGCGGCAAGGTCACTTATCAGGCCTGACGGTGGCACGGGAATTGCGTTCTGAATCGACATTCAGATGTATGCTTGCCAAGCCATGCGCCGTGTGCTGACAATCGAGTGGGAACTGGATCCGCCCTGAAGAGCGGACACAAGAATGGGGTAATCGTGCCGGAACAACCGGGTAAAAGTGCAATTGAAGTTCGTGGCGTCCGCAAGGTATTCGGTACCGGGGAGTCACAGGTCGCCGCCCTCGACACGGTTTCGGTGTCGATCCGCGAGAATGAGTTCTTCACGCTGCTTGGTCCGTCCGGCTGCGGGAAGACAACGCTTCTGCGGCTGATCGCCGGCTTCGATTTCCCGAGCGCCGGCGAGATCCTGCTGCATGGCCAGGACATCGCACCGCTGCCGCCGTTCAAGCGGCCGGTCAACACCGTGTTCCAGAACTATGCGCTGTTCCCGCATATGACGGTGGCCGAGAACATCGGCTTCGGCCTCGAAATGCTCGGCAAGCCCAAAGCCGAAGTGAAGGCGCGGGTTGCCGAGATGCTGAAGCTGGTCAAAATGGAAGCGCTCAGCGGCCGCCGCACCAGCCAGATATCGGGCGGCCAGCAGCAGCGCGTGGCACTGGCGCGGGCGCTGGCGCCGCAGCCGAAAGTGCTGCTGCTCGACGAGCCGCTGTCGGCGCTCGACTTCAAGCTGCGCAAGGACATGCAGATCGAGCTGAAGCGGCTGCAGCACGAGACCGGCATCACCTTCATCTTCGTCACCCACGACCAGGAAGAAGCGCTGACCATGTCGGACCGCATCGCGGTGATGTCGTCGGGCAAGATCCTGCAGGTCGGAACGCCTTGGGATATCTATGACAAGCCGGCGGAGCGCTTCGTCGCCGACTTCATCGGCGAGACCAATTTCCTGACCGCGGCCATATCAGGCATGGCCAACGGCAAGGCACGGGCGACGCTCAAATCCGGCGCGACGATCGACGCGACCGTGGCTGAGGGCTTTCAGCCGAAGGACAATGCCACCGTGGTGGTCAGGCCCGAACATGCCAAGCTGACCAGCGGCAAGGGCGACCTGTCGGGCACGGTCGAAAACATCGTCTATTTCGGCACCGACACGCATATCCATGTTCGACTGGACAGCAGCGAGTCCTTCACCGTGCGCCAGCAGAACACGCGCAGCGCCGGCTGCGGTTTCGAGCGGGGAGACAAGGTCGGCATTTCGATCGGCAACGACGCCGCACAAGTGCTGAGGGACTGATGGCGAGCGCGGAAGAAGTCGCCAAGGAAGCCGAACGCAGAGATATCCGCGATCGCTGGCTGCTGTCAGCGCCGGCACTGTTCATCATCTTTCTGGCGGCGACCGGCCCGCTGCTGATCGTCGTGATCTATTCGTTCCTGACGCCGGGCCCCTATGGCGACGTGGTGTGGAAATTCTCTACCGACGGCTGGCTGTCGGTGGTGATGCAGCGCGACATGTTCGACGACACGCTGGCTTTCGCCGACGCGCATCTGTCGATCTTCTGGCGTTCGATAAGCCTGTCGTTCTACACCACCGTGCTGACGTTGCTCTTCGGCTTCCCCACAGCCTATTTCATCGCCACGCGACCGCCGAAGACGCGCGAGGTCTGGGTTTTCCTCGTCACCATTCCGTTCTGGACGAATCTCCTGATCCGCACCTTCGCCATGCAGCAGGTGATCCGCAACGAAGGGCTGGTCAACACGGCGTTGATGGCGCTCGGCATCATCAAGCAACCGCTGCAGATCATGAATACCGACGCCGCCATCTTGCTCGGCATGATCTATATCTACCTGCCTCTGATGGTGCTGCCGATCTACGCCTCGATGGAGAAGCTCGACTTCCGGCTGGTCGAGGCCGGATATGACCTCTACGCCGGTCGCTGGCAGGTTCTGCGCCGCATCATCTTCCCGTTGATCAAGCCCGGCGTCATAGCCGGCTCGATACTGGTCTTCATTCCCTCGCTTGGCGCCTATGTCATTCCGCGGGTGCTGGGCGGCGGCAAGAACATGATGCTCGGCAACCTGATCGAACTGCAGTTCGGCGCGGGCCGTAACTGGCCGCTGGGCGCGGCCATCTCAATTACGCTCATGGTGCTGGTGATGATCGCGCTCCTGTTCTACGTGCGCAACGCATCATCCGGGTCGGAGGGCGCCCATGGCTAAGCGTCCGTTCGACATCCAGGCGCAGCCCGGCTTCGGGTTCATGGCGCTTCTGACCTTCTTCGCGCTCTATCTGCCGATCGCGGCGCTCGTCACCTATTCGTTCAACACGGCGGATTCGCTTTCGCGCTGGGATGGCGTCTCACTGCGCTGGTTTATTTCGGCCTGGCACAATTCGGCCGTGCAGGACGCCTCCGTCCGCTCGCTCGTGCTGGCGGTCTCGGCCGCCGCGCTGTCGACGATCGCCGCCACCATGGCTGCGCTGGCCACGACTCGCACGCGGCCCTATCCCGGCCTTACCTTCAAATACGCCTTCATCAACCAGCCGCTGATGGTGCCGGAGATAGTCACCGGCGTCGCGCTCCTGATCGTGTTCTCGCGCATCAAGGTCTGGACCGGTTACTCAGGACTCGGTTACCTGATCGCCGCGCACACCGCCTTCTGCATCCCGTTCGCTTACCTGCCGATCCGGGCGCGGCTGGAGAGCATGGACCTGACGCTGGAGCGCGCAGCCGCTGACCTATACGCCACGCCCTGGAAAGCCTTCCGTTTCGTGACGCTGCCGCTCTTGAGGCCGGCCATCATCGCGGGCTTCATGCTCGCCTTCGTCATTTCGCTCGACGATGTGGTCATCACCGAATTCGTCAAGTCCGGCGGGCAGGATACGCTGCCCACCTACATGCTCGGCCAGTTGCGGCGCGAAACGAGCCCGGAAATCAATGCGATCGCCACGGTATTCCTGGCGCTGTCGGTGGTGCTCGTAACCGCGTTCTACTTCGTCAATCGGCGCAAGCCATGACCAACGATTGCCAAACGGGAGAATAGCAATGAAATGGAAGACCACGGCTGCCACGGCGGTATTCGCATTGTTTGCCTTTGCGGGCAGCGCGTATGCGGAAGGCGAACTCAACATCTTTAATTGGGGCGACTACACCAGCCCCGAGATGATCAAGAAGTTCGAGGATACCTATAAGGTCAAGGTGACGATCACCGACTACGACTCGAACGACACCGCGCTAGCAAAGGTACGCGCCGGTGGTCATGGCTTCGATATTGTGGTGCCGTCGGCCAACTACGTGCCGATCTGGGTGAAGGAAGGGCTTCTGCTTGAGGCCCGGCCCGACCAGATGGAGAACTTCAAGAATGTCGACGAGCGCTGGGTGAACGTTCCCTGGGATCCGGGCCGTCACTATACGGCTCCGTGGCAGTGGGGCCTGACCGGTATCGGCGTCAACACAAAGGTCTATGACGGCGACATCAACACCTCGGCCATCTTCCTCGATCCGCCGAAGGAACTGGTTGGCAAGATCAATGTCGCGCCGGAAATGAACGACGTGCTGTTCGCCACCATCAAGTATCTGGGCGGCGACTGGTGCACGGACGACAAGGAACTGCTCAAGAAAGTTCGCGACAAGCTGGTGGAGGCCAAGCCGAAATGGCTGGCCATGGATTATAGCGTGACCGAGAAGCTACCGGCCGGCGACTATTCGGCCGTCTACTACTGGAACGGCGCCATCATGCGCTCGCGCATCAAGAACCCCGACATCAAGTTCGGCTACCCGAAGGAGGGCTTCCCCTTTTTCATGGACAGTGTTGCCATCCTCAAGGATGCCAAGAATGTCGACAACGCCAAGCTGTTCATGAACTTCATCATGGATCCCGAGAACGCGGCCATGATCTCCGCCTTCGCCAAATATGCCAATGGCATCAAGGGCTCGAAGGCATTCATGCCAGCCGACATGAAGGATGCGCCCGAACTGGTGGTACCGCCAGAACTGGAGAAAGCGGGCGAGTTCCTCACCCCTTGCTCGCCCGAGGTGCAGCAACTCTACACGCGCATCTGGACGGACGTTCAGAAATAGCGGCACTCCGCCTTCTTCCGCGCGAGCCGGAAGAAGGCGGGTCAAGGGCCGGATGAGGGGTAGCGCTGAATTCGCAGCGTTCGCGCCGCCCCTCACCTGGCCTGCCGGCACTGCCCTTCGCCATGGCGTCGGGCGTTCGTCACTCGAAAGGCCCATTCGGGGGCTTTTCGTCCGCTGTGCAGACCGCTCCTCATCCAAGTGAACGGAAGAGCGGCATGCGGCGGCAGGGAAATTCTCATGCAGTCTTACCCCAACAGCGAACCGGTGCCGCCGATCATGCAGGGGTCGCCGCCCAAGATGGTGCCGCCGAAGCTCGACTGGGATAGGGGACCCTGGAACCGGTGGGCGTTCCAGCACATCCGCGAAATTCTGCCGACCGTCGAAGTCTGGCGCGGCAATGGCCATCGCCGCCGGTTCGAGCGAGCCGAAGTCGATCTCGATGCGCTGCCGGTGAACGACAGCACGGGCGCACCGACGACGCTGGCCGGGCTGCTCGACGAAACCTATACGGACGGGTTGCTCGTGCTCAAGGACGGCAAAATCGCCTATGAGCGCTATTTCAACGGCATGGTCGAGCGCACGCTGCATCTGTCGCAGTCGATGGCGAAGTCGGTCACCGCTTCGGTGTTCGGCATACTGGTCGGGCGCGGCCTGATCGATCCGGCCAGGCCGGTGACGGCCTATCTGCCGGAGCTTGGTGCGACCGGCTGGGCGGGCGCCAGCGTGCAGCACGTGCTCGACATGACGACAGGCGTGCGTTTTTCCGAGGAATACACAGACCGCTATTCCGATATCGGCCAGGTCGATGTCGCCAGCGGCTGGAAACCGGTGCCGCCGGACAGCGATCCGGCCTTCGAGTGGCCGTCGCATATGTTTGAATTGATCCTGCGGCTCAAGGAGACAAGCCGGCCGCATGGCGCTGCCTTCGAATACCGTTCGATCGAGACCGACGTGCTCGCCTTTATCATGGAGCGGGTGACCGGCAAGCGGCTGGCGCAGCTGGTTTCGGAGGAACTCTGGCAAAAGCTCGGGGCGGATGAAAGCGCCTGTTTCACCGTCGACAGCGCCGGCTACGCCTTGGCCGATGGCGGCTTCAACGCCACGCTGCGCGACTATGGCCGCTTCGGCCAGCTGATCCTCGACAATGGCGGCGGCGTGGTGCCGGCCGACTGGATCGAGGCGACGCGCAATGGCAGGCATGGGCCGGATTTCAATCCCAGCCTGCCGGAAGGCAGCTACCGCAACCAGTTCTGGATCGAGGATCCGCGCTCACGCGCGCTGATGTGCCGGGGCGTGTTCGGGCAGCTGATCCATATCGACTGGAACACGAGAATGGTCGTGGTGAAGCTTTCGAGCTACCCGGATTTCACCGACATCGCCTATTCGGTGGCGACGATGAAAGCCGTGCACGCGATCGCCGCCGCGCTGGCCTAAGTTCAAAAAAATGGAATGAAACGCATGACCGGCAAGACCGCGTTCGAGACCAGATATGGCTTTGGCCGCAACCAAGTGCTGCTCGGCAATTGGCGCGAAAGCCCGTTCAGCCGGTGGTCGTTCCAGAATGTCGGCGAGTTGGTGCCGAGCGCACGCATCGCAACTGTGCCGGGCAGCGACGAGATACCGGTTCAGAATCTGAGCGGGCTGCTTGACGAAAAGGTCGCGCTAGGTCCCGTTTCGGAGACCGTGGCCGCCTTCCTCACGCGCTCCGACACCGACGCGCTGACGATCATGAAAGGCGGCAAATTCGTCGGCGACTGGTTCGCACCGCATATGCAGTTCGGTGCGCGCCACATCATCTTCTCGATCAGTAAGTCGCTGACCGCCATCCTGGCCGGAATACTGGAAGGCGAAGGGATCTTTGATCCGCAGGCGCCGGTGACCCGCTATCTGCCGGAAGCTGCCGGCTCTGCCTATGGCGACGCCAGCGTGCGGCATGTGCTCGACATGACCATCAGCCTCGACTTCGAAGAAGCGTATCTCGATCCGGAGAGCGCCTTTGCCCGCTATCGCCGTGCGACGCTGTGGAACCCGGGTGGCGGCACCGAAAGCCTAGTCAATTTCATCCTGACGCTGCAGCGCCTTGCCGAGCCGCATGGCCGGACGTTCCGCTACCGCTCGCCCAATTCCGACCTGCTCGGCATCCTGCTCGAACGCGCATCCGGCCAGCGCTTCGCCGAGCTGATGCACGAGAAATTGTGGCTGCCGCTCGGTACAACGAGCGAAGCGTCGGTGACGGTAGACAGCGAAGGCACCGCCCGCACGGCCGGCGGCATTTCCGTCACGCCGCGCGATCTGGCGCAGGTCGGCGAGATGATGCGGCAAGGCGGCACGGCCAATGGCCGCCCCATCGTGCCGGAAGCCTGGGTGCGCGACACTGTCAGCACAGGCGGAGACAGCGAGGCCTGGCAGCGTGGCACGATGGCGTTCCTCTTTCCGCAAGGCCGCTACCGCAACAAATGGTACCAGACGGGCGCGGCAAGCGGCGCTTTCTGCGGCATCGGCATCCACGGCCAGTGGCTCTATGTCAATCCGAAGGCCGAGGTCGTCATTGCAAAGATGTCGTCGCAGCCGGAGCCGGTCGACGAGCCGCTCGATGTCGATATAGTCGCCTTCTTCGAAGCGCTGAGCCGGATGGTCTGATTCGATCCAGGCCGACCGCCATCGCAGCTTTCCTGTGGACCTATTGGGCGGTTGAAAACGCCGCGGTTGGCGGAGCGACGCTCTGCGCTTATGGTCGCCGCTCTTTTCGACAAGACAGCAGGAACGACATGGCATCCGACACCAAGCGCATCGCAGCCATCATAGCAGCCGAGATCGCTGCCCGGCCCGAACAGGCCGCCGCGGCGATCGGGTTGCTTGACGAAGGCGCGACGGTGCCGTTCGTGGCGCGCTACCGTAAGGAGGTCACCGGCGGTCTGGACGACACGCAGCTGCGCCTGCTTGCCGAGCGGCTCGCCTATCTGCGCGAACTCGATGCGCGCCGCGACACCATCCTTGGTTCGATCCGCGACCAGGGCAAGCTGACCGAAGAGCTTGAGGCCAAGATCGCAGCGGCCGCCACCAAGGCGGAACTCGAAGATATTTATCTGCCCTACAAGCCGAAGCGCCGGACCAAGGCCGAGATCGCCCGCGAGCGCGGGCTCGGACCGCTGGCCGAGGCCATCCTTGCCGACCGCGCGGCGGTGCCCGCCGAACTGGCGCTGGCCTACATCGGCGAAGAGGTGGCCGACGCCAAGGCGGCGCTCGAGGGCACGCGCGATATCCTGTCCGAGCAGTTCGCCGAGAATGCCGATCTGGTCGGCAAACTGCGGACCTACATGAAGGAACGCGCCTTCATGCGGTCGCGCGTCGTCGACGGCAAGCAGGAGGCCGGCGCGAAGTTCTCCGACTATTTCGACCATGTCGAGCGCTGGGCCAACGTGCCGAGCCATCGCGCGCTGGCGATGCTGCGCGGCCGCAACGAAGAGGTGCTGTCCCTCGACATCGAGATCGATGCCGACGACGCGTCACCGGTGAAGCCGGTCGAACGGATGATTGCCGACGCCTACGCCATCGGCCGCCATTTGCCGGGCGATCGCTGGCTGATGGAGGTGGCCGGCTGGACCTGGCGCATAAAGCTGTCGCTGCACCTGACGCTCGATTTGATGCGAGATCTGCGCGAGCGGGCCGAGGAGGAGGCGATCCATGTCTTCGCCCGCAATCTGAAGGATTTGCTGCTCGCTGCCCCGGCCGGCTCGCGCCCCACCATGGGCCTCGATCCCGGCATCCGCACCGGCGTCAAGGTGGCGGTGGTGGACGGCACAGGTAAGCTGTTGGCGACGACGACGGTCTATCCGTTTCCGCCAAGGAATGATGTGCGCGGCACGCAAGCCGAACTCGCAAAGCTCATCCGCCTGCACAAGGTCGAGCTGATTTCCATCGGCAACGGCACCGGCAGCCGCGAGACGGAAAGGCTGGTGGCCGACATGCTGTCCGATATGCCTGCCGAGTCCGGGCCGAAGCCGCTCAAGGTGATCGTCAGCGAGGCGGGTGCCTCGGTCTATTCCGCCTCGGCAACGGCGGCGGCGGAATTTCCCGGCCTCGACGTGTCGCTGCGCGGCGCGGTGTCGATCGCGCGGCGGCTGCAGGATCCGCTCGCCGAACTGGTCAAGATCGAGCCAAAGTCGATAGGCGTCGGCCAGTATCAGCACGATGTCGACCAGTACCGGCTCGGCCGCTCCCTGGAAGCGGTGGTCGAGGACGCGGTCAATGCCGTGGGCGTCGACCTCAACACCGCCTCGGCGCCGCTTCTGGCGCGGGTGTCGGGTCTTGGCACATCGCTGGCCGAGGCCATCATCGCTCACCGTGATGCGGCCGGCCCCTTCGCCAGCCGTCGTGACCTGTTGAAGGTCTCTCGCCTTGGACCCCGCGCGTTCGAGCAATGCGCCGGCTTCCTGCGCATTCCCAACGGCACCGAACCGCTCGATGCCTCGGCCGTGCATCCGGAGGCCTATGGCGTGGCGAAAAAGATCGTCGCCGCCTGCGGACGCGACGTCCGCTCGCTGATGGGCGACAGTGCCGCTCTCAAGGTGCTCGATCCGCGGGTCTTCGTCGATGAGCGGTTCGGCCTGCCGACAGTGCGTGATATCCTGGCGGAACTGGAAAAGCCCGGCCGCGATCCGCGCCCCGGCTTCAAGACCGCGACGTTTGCCGACGGTGTCGACGACATCAAGGATTTGAAGCCCGGCATGCTGCTGGAAGGCACTGTCACCAATGTCGCGGCGTTCGGCGCTTTCATCGATATCGGCGTGCATCAGGACGGCTTGGTGCATGTCTCGCAACTGGCCGACCGTTTCGTCAAGGACGCGCATGAGGTGGTGAAAGCCGGCGACGTGGTCAAGGTGCGTGTCGTCGAGGTCGACATCAAGCGCAAGCGCATCGGCCTTTCGATGCGTCGGGATGGTGACGGCGGTACACCGAAGCCGCGCGACAATGGCAACAGACCGGTGCCGCGCGCGCCGGCGCCGCAGCGTCAGCCGGAGCGGTCCGCGCAGCAAGGCACGTTCGGCGCCGCATTGGCCGATGCGTTGAAGCGGAAGTAATCACCCTACCACTGGTACGCGACTGAGCAGCCAGTCGCGAAAGCTGGCGACCGGCGGATGGCCGCGCTTGTCGTGCGGCACAACCAGGTAATAGGCGCTGCGGCTTTGCATCGGCCGGCCCGGCGCCGGCACGAGTTGGCCGCGCTGCAATTCGCCTGAGATGAGGACCTGCGGCAGCAGCGCCACGCCGAGCCCGGCCATGCAGGCCTGGGCGGCGGTGCCGAATTGCTCGAACTGCATGCCCGGCCCGGTCGGCGCGCTCAAACCCTGATGCTCGAACCACTCGGTCCATGCGCCGGGCCGTGTCGCCATATGCAGCAGCGGCAGGCGACCGAGATCGGCGGGTGTGGCAATGGCGCGGCCGGCCAGAAATTCGGGCGACACGACAGGCGCCACCTCTTCGCGGACCAGCAGCGTCGAGTCGGCGTCCGGCCAGTCGGGCAAGCCGAAATGGATGGCGGCGTCGAGCCTTTCGCGAGCGAAGTCGAAGCGGCCGATGCGGGTGACGAAATTGATGGTAATGTCCGGGTTGTTTTCGACGAAATCCGGGATGAGCGGCATCAGCCAGCGTGTGCCGAAGGTCGGCAGGATGGCGAGGTTCAAGATGCCACTATGCCGATTGCTCATCAATCCAAGGGCTGCGTCGCGCAATTGACCCAGCGCGGCGCGCACCGCTTCGGCATAGATCTCGCCTGCCGCTGACAGCCTGACATTGCGGCTGTCGCGTTCGAACAGCCGCCGGCCGAACTGGTCCTCCAGCAGCCTGATCTGCCGGCTGACGGCGCCCTGGGTCAAATCGAGTTCCTGCGCGGCGGCGGTAAAGCTGCCAAGCCGGGCCACCGCCTCGAAGGCGGCAAGGGCGCTGATACCAGGCAAAAGGCGGCGCTGAACGTTCATGATCAATTACTAACGCTCATTGATCGGTGAAGCAATTTCGTTTGATTTTTTCGAACTGGAAGCCGATAAGCCCGGGCATCCCCGCATTTGGAGACCGAGGCCATGGCAGCCGACAAGAACGCATTAGTCTGGAATGATCCTTTCCTGATCGAGGACCAGCTTTCGGAAGACGAGCGGATGGTGCGTGATGGCGCCGCGGCATTCGCCGCCGACAAGCTCGCTCCCAGGATCGAGGAAGCCTATCTCGAGGAAAAGACCGATGCCGGGATATTTCGCGAGATGGGCGAAGCCGGGCTGCTCGGCATAACCATTCCGGAAGAATATGGCGGACTCGGCGCCAACTACGTCACCTATGGGCTGGTGGCGCGGGAAGTCGAGCGCATCGACTCGGGCTATCGATCGATGATGAGCGTGCAGTCGTCGCTGGTGATGTATCCGATCCACGCCTATGGCTCGGAGGCGCAGCGCAAGAAATACCTGCCGAAGCTCGCCAGCGGCGAGTGGATCGGCTGCTTCGGCCTGACCGAGCCGGATGCCGGTTCCGACCCGGGCGGCATGAAGACGCGAGCCGAGAAGACGGCGAACGGCTACAAGGTCTCCGGCTCGAAAATGTGGATTTCCAACGCGCCAATCGCCGATGTGTTTGTCGTCTGGGCGAAATCGGCCGCGCATGACAACGAGATTCGCGGCTTCGTGCTGGAAAAGGGCATGACAGGCCTCTCGGCGCCGAAGATCGGCGGCAAGCTGTCGCTTCGCGCGTCGATTACCGGCGAAGTGGTGATGGAAGGCGTCGAGGTCGGCGAAGATGCGCTGCTGCCCAATGTCTCAGGCCTGAAGGGTCCGTTCGGCTGCCTCAACCGGGCGCGCTACGGCATCTCCTGGGGTGCGATGGGCGCGGCAGAAGATTGCTGGCACCGGGCCCGCCAATACGGCCTCGACCGCAAGCAGTTCGGCAAGCCGCTGGCCGGCACGCAGCTTTTCCAGAAGAAGCTCGCCGACATGCAGACCGAGATCGCGCTCGGCCTGCAGGGCAGCTTACGGGTCGGGCGGCTGATGGACGAAGGCAAAATGGCGCCGGAGATGATCTCGATCGTCAAGCGCAACAATTGCGGTAAGGGGCTCGACATTGCCCGCCAGGCCCGCGACATGCATGGCGGCAACGGCATCCAGATCGGCTACCATGTCATGCGCCACGCGCAGAACCTCGAAACCGTCAACACCTATGAGGGCACGCATGACGTGCATGCGCTGATCCTCGGACGGGCACAGACCGGGTTGCAGGCGTTTTTCTAAACGGCCATGCCCTTCACTTCGTCATCCTCGGGCTTGACCCGATCCATGCCGTGAGTCGAGGCGCCGCTGCGGTGCAGGATCTTTCAGGGCACCGTCACGACAGTGGTTCGTGCTGCACTGCTGCATTCTTCGGTTAGCGTCACGGCATGGATGCTGGGGTCTGCGCTTCGCTCCTTGCTCCGCCCCAGGACGACGAAGACCCGAGGCCTTCGCCAATCGCAGATGCTGGAGGCCAGCGGTGGCCAGTCGTGTTAACCGGAGTTGCGTTCAATAGCTGCTTAAATTAGGTGCACCGCAACATCTCTGCTTGGAGAATGGCCAGCATTTGTGTCAGGGTTCGGCGAATTCGTTTGAAACGCCGACTTTCGGGGCCCCATGGCAATTCTGGCAGCCGTCTACCACCTGACCCATTACAAATATGACCGGCCGGTCGTTCTCGGCCCGCAGGTCATCAGGCTGCAGCCGGCGCCGCATTCCCGCACCAAGGTGCTCAGCCATTCCTTGAAGGTCGGGCCGGCGAACCATTTCGTCAATCTGCAGCAGGACCCCTACGGCAACTTCCTTGCGCGTTTCGTGTTTCCGGAACCTGTGACAGAGCTGAAGATCGAGGTCGACCTCGTTGCCGACATGACGGTTTATAACCCATTCGATTTCTTCGTCGAGCCGTCGGCCGAAACGTTTCCCTTCGAGTATCCGGAAGAGATCAGCGACGACCTCGCCATCTACCGGACGCCGGAGCCGGCCGGGCCGCTGCTGTCGGCGTTCCTGCAGACCATCGATCGCAGTCCTACCAATACCGTCAATTTCGTCGTCGACCTCAATGCGCGCCTGCAACGCGAGATCGCCTATATCGTGCGCATGGAAACCGGCGTCTTCTCACCCGAGGAAACGCTGGCCGCCAAGAAAGGCTCGTGCCGCGACACGAGCTGGCTGCTGGTGCAGATCCTGAGGAACCTCGGCATCGCCGCGCGCTTCGTCTCCGGCTATCTGATTCAGCTGAAACCCGACCTCGTTGCGCTTGACGGGCCGCCCGGCACCGCCGTCGACTTCACCGATCTTCATGCATGGTGCGAAGTCTATCTGCCAGGCGCCGGCTGGATCGGCTTCGACCCGACCTCCGGACTGCTCACCGGCGAAAGCCATGTGCCGCTCGCCGCGACGCCGCATTTCCGCAACGCCGCGCCTATTTCCGGCATGGCCGGCTTCGCCAATGTCGAGTTCGGCTTCGACATGCGGGTCGACCGCATCGCCGAGCATCCACGCATCACCAAGCCGTTCTCCGACGAAAGCTGGCAGGCGCTTGACGCGTTGGGCAACCAGGTCGATGCCGCGCTCGAGGCCGGGGACGTGCGGCTGACCATGGGTGGCGAGCCGACCTTCGTGTCGATCGACGATTTCGAGGCGGAGGAGTGGAACACCGCCGCCGTCGGCCCGACAAAACGCGAAAAAGCCGATGCGCTGATCCGCCGGCTGCGTGAGCGTTTCGCGCCCGGTGGCTTCCTGCACTACGGGCAGGGCAAGTGGTATCCGGGCGAAAGCCTGCCGCGCTGGACCTTCTCGCTGTACTGGCGCGCCGACGGGGAGCTGGTGTGGAGTGATCCATCGCTGATCGCACGGGAAAACAGCGAAGCAGTTGTCGGACCGAAGCAGGCTGAAGGCCTGCTGACGGCGATTGCCGATGAACTCGGCATCGACAAGACCATGGTCAGCGAAGCCTATGAGGACCCGGCCGAGTGGCTGCTCAAGGAAGGCAAGCTGCCGGAAAATGTCGATCCGTCCAATTCGAAGCTGGACGACCCCGAGGAGCGCAGCCGCATGGCGCGGGTGTTCGAACGCGGCCTGACCAAGCCATCGGGCTATGTGCTGCCTGTCCAGCGCTGGAACAGCCAAGCGTCCGGACCGCGCTGGCGTTCGGAGAAGTGGAAGACGCGGCGCGGCAAGCTGTTCCTAGTGCCGGGAGATTCACCGGTCGGCTACCGCCTGCCGCTCGGCACGCTGCCCCATGTGCCGCCGGCGCAGTTCCCCTATATCGTGCCGCTCGATCCTTCCCTGCCGCGCGGACCATTGCCGGCGCGCGACACTATTTTGCCTGGAGCCGCTCCTTTACCGGAGGCTGCCCCGGCCGAATTGGAAGGCGCCGACGAAATGGTGCGACGCCAGCAGGCGGCGTCCTTCACCGCCGCGACCGGCCAGCAGGACCGTGTCGAACAGGAAATCACCGAGATCGGCGGCGCGGTGCGCACCGCACTGTCGGTCGAGCCGCGCGACGGACGGCTTTGTATATTCATGCCGCCGGTCGAGGCGCTGGAAGACTATCTCGAACTGGTCGCAGCGGCCGAGAACGCGGCAAAGGTTATCGGCCTGCCGGTGCATATCGAGGGCTACGGTCCGCCTCACGATCCGCGCCTCAACGTCATCCGCGTGGCTCCGGATCCCGGCGTCATCGAGGTGAACATCCATCCGGCTGCGAACTGGCAGGACTGCGTGGCGACGACCACAGCGATCTACGAGGAGGCGCGGCAGACGCGGCTCGGCGCCGACAAGTTCATGATCGACGGCCGCCACACCGGCACAGGCGGGGGCAACCATGTCGTCGTCGGCGGCGCAACACCCAACGACAGCCCGTTCCTGCGCCGCCCCGACCTGCTGAAGAGCCTTGTCCTGCAATGGCAGCGGCACCCGTCGCTGTCCTATCTATTCTCCGGGCTGTTCATCGGCCCGACCAGCCAGGCGCCGCGTTTCGATGAGGCGCGCCACGATTCGCTCTACGAGCTCGAGATCGCGATGGCGCAGGTGCCGCATCCGGACAGTGGCAGCGCGCCGTTGCCGTGGCTGGTCGACCGGCTGTTCCGCAACCTTCTGACTGACGTGACGGGGAACACGCATCGATCGGAAATCTGCATCGACAAGCTGTTTTCGCCCGACGGGCCGACCGGCCGGCTGGGGCTGGTCGAGTTCCGCGGCTTCGAGATGCCACCCAATGCGCGCATGAGTCTGGCGCAGCAATTGCTGGTGCGCGCCATCATCGCCCGCGCCTGGAAGAATCCGCTCGATGGCCGCTTCGTGCGCTGGGGCACGTCGCTGCATGACCGTTTCATGCTGCCGCACTATGTCTGGGCGGATTTTCTCGACGTGCTGGACGACCTCAAGCTGAACGGCTTTGAATTCCGTCCCGAATGGTTCGACGCGCAGCTCGAATTCCGCTTCCCGTTCTGCGGCGAGGTCCAGCATGCCGGCATCAAGCTGGAACTGCGGCAAGCGCTGGAGCCGTGGCATGTCATGGGCGAGCAGGGCGCCATCGGCGGGACCGTGCGCTTCGTCGATTCTTCGATCGAGCGGCTGCAGGTGAAGACCGAAGGGCTTAACCCGGAGCGTCACGCGGTCGTCTGCAACGGCCGCATCGTGCCGATGAAGGTGACCGACACCAGAGAGATCGCGGTGGCGGGCGTCCGCTTCAAGGCCTGGCAGCCGGCATCGGGCCTGCATCCCGCGCTGCCGGTCAATACGCCGCTGGTCTTCGACATTTACGATCGGTGGTCGGGCCGGGCGATCGGCGGTTGCGTCTACCATGTCGCACATCCCGGCGGGCGCAGCTACGACACCTTCCCGGTCAACGGCAATGAAGCGGAGGCGCGACGGCTCGCCCGCTTCGAGCCGCGTGGCCATACGCCGTCCGGCTACGTGCTGCGCGACGAACAAGCCTCTGAGGATTTCCCGATGACCCTTGACCTCAGGCGACCTGCAAGACTCTGATCGGCCATGGCAAAGGGGAATCACAAGAAAATACGCGGCAGATCGCATAACCTGCTGGAGCATTATCAGCCGATCGACGGTGTCGTCGACGAGATGGTCGATGCATCAGGCAATCCCCGCCCGGTCTGGAAGGACTTCATCCAGGCACTGGAGGAACTGGGCCCCGAAAAGCTCGCCCAGCGCTTCGCTCGCGCCGACCAGTATCTGCGCGACGCCGGCGTCTATTACCGCGTCTACGACAAGGCCGGCGCCAATGAGCGCGAATGGCCGCTGGCGCATGTGCCGCTGCTGATCGAGGACCAGGAATGGGCCGCGATCAGCGCCGGGCTGGTCCAGCGGGCCGAGCTGTTCGAGGAAACGATCGCCGATATCTACGGGCCGAACCGCCTGGTCGAGAAGGGCATCTTGCCGCCGGGGCTGATCGCAGCCAGCCCGGAATATTTGCGGCCGGTCGTCGGCACCAGACCGGCCAGCGGCCATTTCCTGCATTTCTGCGCCTTCGAGCTCGGCCGTGGACCGGACGGCCGCTGGTGGGTGCTGGGTGACCGCACGCAGGCGCCGTCGGGTGCCGGCTTTGCGCTGGAAAACCGCGTCGCAACCACGCGTGCGCTGTCCGACATCTATGGCGAGATGCACGTGCATCGCCTTGCCGGCTTCTTCCGCCGCTTTCGCGACGCGCTGAACGGCATGGCCAAGGTATCAGGCGGCCGTGTCGCCATCCTGACACCGGGGCCGCTCAACGAAACTTATTACGAACATGCCTATATCGCCCGCTATCTCGGCATCATGTTGCTTGAAGGCGAGGATCTGACCGTCTCCGGCGGCCGGCTTATGGTGCGCACCGTTTCGGGGCTTATGCCGGTCAGCGTGCTGTGGCGACGGCTCGACGCCGCTTTCGCCGATCCGCTGGAGTTGCGGCCGGAGTCGCAGATCGGCACGCCAGGGCTGGTCGAGGCGATCCGCCGGGGAGCCGTCTCAGCCGTCAACGCGCTCGGCTCCGGGCTGATGGAAACGCGGGCGATGTTCGCCTTCCTGCCGAAGATTTCGCGCGAATTGCGCAACGAGGGGCTTCTGCTGCCGAGTGTCGCGACGTGGTGGTGCGGGCGGGACGCGGACCGTGACCATGTGCTGGCTAACCTCGACCGCATGGTGATCGGTCCGGCGCTGTCGACGCGGCTTGCCTTCGAGGATGACGATTCCACGAGGCTGGGCTCGGCGCTGGTTGCCGGGGAGCGGGCCGAACTGATAGCCCGGATCGAAAGGGACGGCGGCGACTTCGTCGGACAGGAAGCGGTGACGCTTTCGACCACACCGGTCTATGTCGGCGGCTGGCTGGAGCCGCGACCAGCAGCCCTGCGCGTCTATCTGGCGCGAACCGCGGAAGGCTGGACGGTGATGCCCGGCGGTTTTGCCCGCGTCGGCTTTTCGCTCGACCCGACGGCAATCGCCATGCAGCGCGGCGGCCAGGCGGCGGATGTGTGGGTGGTCAGCGACAGACCGGTGGAGCGCGAGACGCTGCTGCCGCAGGAGCACGACACCTTCACCCGCACCTTGCCGGGCAGCCTGCCCAGCCGCGCGGCGGAAAACCTGACATGGCTCGGCCGCTATATCGAGCGATCGGAAGACACGGTGCGCATCCTGCGGGCCTATCACGTGCGGCTGGCCGAGGCATCCGACCCGGACATGCCGCTGCTTGCCGATATCAGAGATTATCTCGAACCGTTCGGCATCGACGTCGAAACCGCGATCCCGCCGGGGCTGATCGGCACACTGGACAGCGCCGTCTACAGCGCCGGACAAATCCGCGACCGCTTCTCGCCCGATGGCTGGCTGGCGCTGAAGGATCTGTCGAAGACCATTCATCAATTCGCCACAACGGTGGCGCCGGGCGATGATGCGACGCGGGCGATGACGGTCATCCTGCGCAAGCTCGCCGGGTTTTCCGGCCTGCTGCATGAGAATATGTACCGCTTCACCGGCTGGCGCTTCCTGGAGATCGGCCGGCGGTTGGAACGCGGCATCCAGATTGCCCGCACGCTCGCCAGGCTGACCAGGGCTGCGGCGCCGGACGGCGCGCTCGACATGATGCTGGAGATCGGCGACAGCGTCATGACCCACCGGCGGCAGTATCCGGTGCAGGCCGGCCGGCGCACTGTGATCGACCTCCTGGTGCTCGATCCGCTCAACCCGCGCTCCATCCTGTTCCAGCTCGACCGGCTGAAGGCCGAAATCGCGCTGTTGCCTGCTGTCGGCGGCGAGGGGCACATGTCGCCGGCGGCGAAAGAGATCCTGCAGCTCAACACGGCGATCGCCATCAAGGAGCCATCGGACATGACGGCGCCGGCCCTGGCCGATCTCGCCAACGAGATCGGCGGCCTCTACAACAGCCTCGCCAAATCCTATTTCGGGTAGGGACGGGTTCGGATAAAGGCGGGCATGCTCTACGACATCAGGCTCAATCTGCGTTACGATTACGATGCTGCGGCCGGCGGCGGCCGTCATCAGGTGCGCGTGCTGCCGCCGACGATATCGGGCGTGCAGCGCGTGATCGCCGCTTCGCTGTCCTTCGCACCGGCGCCGAGCGAACGCTCGGATTTTTCCGATTTCTTTGGCAACAATGTCACGTCGATCGCCTTTCGCGACGTTCACGATGCGCTCGACATCAGGATGAGCGCGCGCGTCGCGGTTTCGCGGCCGGAACCTGGGCTTGACGTGTCGCCCGACATTCGCCGGCTGAGGGAGGAACTCGGTGCGGTGCGGTCGCTGTCGCCTGATACACCGCATCACTTTCTGGCCGCCAGCGACCATGCCGGCATCGATGCGGCGATCACGGCCTACGCGCGGAGCAGTGCCGGCAACTCCGCTGTCAGCACGGCCATGGACCTGTGCAACCGTGTCTACCGCGATTTCACCTATGATGGCGAGGCGACTACGGTGCAGACCCGGGCAAGCGATGCCTTCGGCCTGAAGCGGGGCGTCTGCCAGGACTTTTCGCATATCATGATCGCCGGCCTGCGCGGCCTGGGTGTCCCCGCCGGCTATGTCAGCGGGTTCCTGCGCACCATTCCGCCGCGCGGAAAACCGCGGCTGGAAGGGGCCGACGCCATGCATGCCTGGGTCAAGGTGTGGTGCGGGCGCGACACCGGTTGGCAGGAGTTCGATCCGACCAATGGCATGCGGGCAAGCAACGACCACATCACCGTCGGCCATGGCCGGGACTATTCGGATGTAGCGCCGATCGTCGGCGTCCTGAAAACAACCGGAGGGCAGGTCGGCGAGCAAGCAGTCGACGTCATTCCGGTCGTGCTGGAAAAGGCATAACGGCAAGCGAGGCCGCACTCGATTTGTAGGCGCCGAACGTAGACAGAGGACGGCTCCTCGAACGCACACGCGGTGAGCCTGACATCATTCTGAAAGCCATTCGCGGAACCAGCGGCGGGTCCGGCGCTTATCTACGGGAAAATTTCTCGCGGAGAGGACATGTTGGACAAATCCGGGTCGCCATCCGGCCGATCGGCTGGCAAGGAGCTTGCACCAAAAGACGGGGCGCCGACAAATGGGTCGCAAGCCTCTGCCGATCGAGCCTCGCTTACCTACCTCACCGACGCCGAGCCCGGTATCCGGCGTCTCAGGGCTGGCAAGGGATTCTCATATAAAGGGCCTGACGGGCAGGGTGTCGACGACGACACTATGGCCCGCATCAGGGCGCTCGCCATTCCACCGGCGTGGACGGATGTGTGGATCTCGCCGGATGCTGACGGTCACATCCAGGCGACAGGCCGTGATCAGCGCGGACGCAAGCAATATCGGTATCATGCGCTATGGGCGGAGGAGCGTGACGGCGTCAAATATTCGAGCCTGGTTGCCTTTGCAGAAAGCCTGCCTGAGCTGCGACGCCAGATCGATGCCGATCTGCGCCGTCACGGCCTGCCGCTGGAACGCGTTGTCGCCGCTGTGGTCTGGCTGCTCGACAACACGATGATCCGCGTCGGCAATGCCGCCTACGCTCGCGACAACAACAGCTTTGGGCTGACCACGCTGCGCGACCGCCATGTCGACATCAATGGCTCGAGCCTGCGTTTCGCTTTCAAAGGCAAGTCCGGCAAGGAATGGAAGCTGAAGCTCGTCGATCGCCGGATCGCCAGGATCGTGCGCGGGGCGCAGGATCTGCCGGGTCAGAAGCTGTTCCAGTATCTCGACGACGACGGAAGCAGGCGACCGATCCGATCCGACGACGTCAACCGCTACATCAGGGAGACGGCAGGGGCGGATTTCAGCTCCAAGCACTTCCGAACCTGGGGCGGTACTATCCATGCTGCGTCACTGTTTGCGCAAACCGAACGACCGGAAAGCCGGGCACAACAGAAGCGGGTGATGAACGGCCTCATCGACAAGGTCGCCGAGCGGCTGGGCAACACCCGCGCCATCTGCCGCAGATGTTACATCCACCCGCAAGTTTTCGATGCCTGGTCCGAAGGACGGCTGCTCAGCGAAATAGCGGATGCGAACAAGCGGAAACGATCGATGCCCGGTCTTGACGACGAAGAGGCTCTCGTACTGAGATGGCTGAAGGCGCAGGGGAGCTGAACCGAACGGAGCCGCCGCAGGCTTTCGTGATCCGTGCAGGACGTAATTTTTTGTCGACGTCATGTCGGGATAGGCCCTAGTGTTTCGTCCTTTGACAGAGAAAAGGACGACCCATGCTTTACGCGATCCTCTGCTATGCCTCCGAAGACGTCGTCTGCTCCTGGAGCAAAGAGCAAGATGACGCTGTCATGAAAAAACTCCTGGGCGTGCAGGAAAAATACGCTCAGGCGGGCCGGCTCGGCCCGGTCGCGCGGCTGCTGCCGACAACCGCTGCGACCACCCTAAGAAAGGTCAAAGGCGAAGCGATCGTCATCGACGGACCATTTGCCGAAACCAAGGAACAGTTCCTCGGCTTCTACACGCTCGAATGCGCCGATCTCGAGGAGGCCGTCGACTTTGCGCGTGAACTTTCCGAGGTCAACCCGAGCGGCGGCTCCTACGAGATACGGCCGGTTTCGCTCTTCAATCCCGCCAAGGTTTCCGCATGACCGACCTTACCTGGATCAGCACGGCGATCAGCACTGCCCGCCCCCAGGCGATGGGCGCGCTGCTGCGCTACTTCCGCGATCTCGATGCGGCGGAGGAAGCCTTCCAGGACGCTTGCCTGCGAGCTCTGAAGAACTGGCCGACAAACGGCCCGCCGCGCGATCCGGCAGCCTGGCTGATCTTCGTCGGCCGCAACAGCGGCATCGACGCGGTGCGCAAACGTGCCAAGCAGGCGCCGCTGCCGGAAGAGGACCAGATCTCCGACCTGGAAGATGCCGAGACCGACATCGCCGAACGGCTGGACGGCGCGCACTACCGCGATGACATATTGCGGCTGCTGTTCATCTGCTGCCATCCCGACCTGCCGGCGACGCAGCAGATCGCCGTGGCGTTGCGCATCGTTTCAGGCCTGACCGTCAAGCAGATTGCCCGCGCCTTCCTCGTCGGTGAAAGCGCCATGGAGCAGCGCATCACCCGTGCCAAGGCGCGCATCGCCGATGCCGGCGTGCCGTTCGAGACGCCGGGTGCGGTTGAGCGGTCCGAACGACTGGCCGCCGTCGCTGCCATGGTCTACCTGATCTTCAACGAAGGCTATTCGACCAACAGCGGCGAGGCACCGGCCCGCGCGCCGCTCTGCGAAGAAGCAATCCGGCTGGCCAGGCTGCTGCTTAGGCTGTTCCAGACCGAGCCGGAGATCATGGGCCTGACGGCGCTTTTGCTTCTCCAGCATGCGCGTGCGCCGGCGCGTTTCGACGAGAATGGCGAGATCGTGCTGCTCGAAGACCAGGATCGAAGCCTGTGGAGCCGCAAGATGATCGACGAGGGGCTGGCGCTGGTCGACAAGGCGCTGCGCCACCAGAAGCCCGGTCCCTACCAGGTGCAGGCGGCGATCGCCGCCCTGCATGCGCGGGCGGCGAAGCCCGAGGATACGGACTGGAACGAGATCGACCTGCTCTACAGCTTGCTCGAGCAGATGCAGCCGTCGCCGGTGGTGACGCTCAATCGCGCCGTCGCGGTCGCCAAGGTGCGCGGGCCGGAAGCGGCACTTGCCATGATCGAGCCATTGGAGCAAAGGCTTTCCGGCTATTTCCATTTCTTCGGCCTCAAAGGCGGCCTGCTGATGCAGCTTGGTCGTGGCGAGGAGGCGCGCATCGCCTTCGACCGTGCCATCGCTCTTGCCAACACGGCAGCCGAGGCCGCCCATATCCGCATGCATATCGACCGCCTGATGAAGGAAGGCACCGCGCGGGGAACCGCGCAGACAGCGCGCTGAACGAGTCACTGGTTCAACGGTCTGACCTTGGCTTAGACCATGCCGGGGTGGCGATTTTTCCCTGAAACGAGTAATGCCACGCCATGACAGCTCCTGATGTGCCGATCGGTACAGGGACGGCATGGCACAAGGCTTTGGCAAGTTTGTTTTATGCATGTCGTTGTCCCAAAACCGCTGTGCACTTTTGGGCGACATGCATTATGGGCGACGGGATCTGAAAGGGAAAGAAAATGACGATTGCGAAGGAAACAGCCGGGTTACTGGCGAAACTGGGTGTCGCTGAGGACGCGCTTTCGGGCGGCGATCTTATCGTGCGCAGCCCGGTGACAGGCGAGCAGATCGCCGCGCTGAAGACGATCTCGCCGGCCGGTGCGGCAAAGACCATCGATGCCGCCCACCAGGCCTTCCAGGCCTGGCGTCTGGTGCCGGCACCGAAGCGCGGCGAGCTGGTGCGGCTGCTTGGCGAGGAACTGCGCGCGCACAAGGCCGAGCTTGGCCGGCTGGTGTCGATCGAGGTCGGCAAGATTCCGTCCGAAGGGCTCGGCGAAGTCCAGGAAATGATCGACATCTGCGATTTCGCCGTCGGCCTGTCGCGCCAGCTCTACGGCCTGACCATCGCCACCGAGCGGCCCGGTCATCGCATGATGGAAACCTGGCACCCGCTGGGCGTCGTCGGCGTGATTTCGGCCTTCAACTTCCCGGTCGCGGTGTGGTCGTGGAACGCGGCGCTTGCGCTGGTCTGCGGCGACGCTGTGGTGTGGAAGCCCTCGGAAAAGACGCCGCTGACGGCGCTCGCCTGCGAGGCGATCTTCAAGCGTGCGGCAGAGCGTTTCGGCGATGCTCCGGAAGGTTTGACGTCGGTGCTGATCGGCGATCGCGCCGTCGGCGAAATTCTGGTCGACCATCCCAAGGTGCCGCTGGTCTCGGCCACCGGCTCGACCCGCATGGGCAGGGATGTCGGTCCGCGGCTGGCAAAACGCTTTGCGCGCGCTGTGCTGGAGCTCGGCGGCAATAATGCCGGCATCGTCTGCCCGACGGCCGATCTCGACATGGCCTTGCGCGCCATTGCGTTCGGCGCCATGGGCACGGCCGGGCAGCGCTGCACGACGCTGCGGCGCCTGTTCGTGCATGAGAGCATCTATGATGCCTTTGTTCCGCGCCTCAAGAAGGCCTATGAAAGCGTCTCGGTCGGCAATCCGCTGGAGACATCCGCGCTGGTCGGACCGTTGATCGACAAGGCAGCCTTCGACAGCATGCAGAACGCGTTGAAGGAAGCCGCCGCTCACGACGGCAAGGTGACCGGCGGCACGCGGGTCGACAATGGCCATCCCGACGCCTATTACGTTCGTCCGGCGCTGGTCGAGATGCCCAAGCAGGTCTCGCCGGTGACGGAAGAGACCTTCGCGCCGATCCTCTATGTGATGAAGTACTCGGATTTCGACGCCGTGCTCGACGAGCACAACGCGGTCGGAGCGGGGCTGTCGTCGTCGATCTTCACCCGCGACCTGCAGGAATCCGAGCGCTTCCTCGGCGTCGACGGGTCCGACTGCGGCATCGCCAACGTCAACATAGGCACATCGGGGGCCGAGATCGGTGGTGCCTTCGGTGGCGAGAAGGAGACCGGCGGCGGCCGCGAGTCGGGCTCCGACGCCTGGAAGGCCTACATGCGGCGCGCCACCAACACGGTGAACTATTCCAAGGCGCTGCCGCTGGCCCAAGGCGTATCCTTCGACATCGACTAGGCTGGTGAGACCCTTGTCGGGGCGGCTACGCCAATAGCTGCCACGATTTATCTCGGTCGCCGTTCAGCGGCTTCCGGGAGATCCAAAACAGTCTCCGAAAGCCGCATCAAGGATGGCGAGCTACGCCGGCCTTTCCCGTGCCCTCGCCATCTGGCGGAATCTGTAGAGCGCCGGTAGCGAGGTCGCGCGGCATGCGCGCCTGTTGGTCAGCGGCAATCGAAGCTGCCGCAGACCGTGACGATGAATCTTCGGATGTGGCTCTATGGAGCGGCTGATGTGGCCCACCACATCTCGTTGAAACGTCACCCGAGGCGGCCCATATACGCATTGCGTCGGATGTTTTCCTCCCATTGCGTCCGGCGCGTTCCCCTCTGGAGGTTTTAAACCTTCATGCCTGGCCGGACTTTAACAGTCCGGCCTTTTTTCTATTGGTCCTGTGAAGCTGCGAGTTCGCGAGCGAGCTGTAGAACCGCCGTAGGTCAGAGCATCCACGACCGGGCAGGCCGCGGTGCTGGCATCGGGCACGGGTGCCCAGTCGGTATAATCAGCCCAATGAGCGAGAAAATGTCCGTGCCATTGTCGTCATATTCCACAGCGGCCTAGCCGTAGCGGTGCGGCAACGGGAGCTGCCATTTTGTCGGGAAATCCACTAGGCTCGCTTGGTTTGCGAGACGGCGAGAGGTGCCCGACCTGAAACAGATGCCCGATATGAAACAAATGAGATTGCTCGGCATCGTGGCCGCGACGGCGATCGGTCTGTATGTCTGCTATCTCTTGGCGTTGCCTTTTTTGCCCGCATTGACGTGGGCGCTGGTGTTGGCAATCGTCCTGTATCCGGCTCATCGACGGGTCGAGGAAAGGCTCAGGAACCAAAACCTGGCTGCACTGATGTCAGTCAGCATCGCGGCGGTTGCAGTCGGCCTGCCGCTCATCTTCGTGGCACAGCAGCTTGTTCGCGAGGCGGTAAACGGCGCCACTTATCTGGAGGAGGTCATCCGGGGTTGGAACACAGATGCCTTCGTGTCGGGCTATCCCAGGCTTTCGGCGGTTGCCCAGTGGGTTGAGAACCAACTCGATCCGGCCGGCACGGTCGCCGCATTTGTACAATGGCTGACGGGACAAAGCACATCGCTATTGCGCGGCTCGATCAATCAGGCCGTGATGTTCGTGCTGACATTCTATCTGCTGTTCTATTTTCTGCGGGACCGTGAATCCGCCCTGCGGGGGATCGAGCGTCTCTCGCCCCTGCGTGCACCGGAGACGGCATACATGCTGTCGCGCTTTGCCGAGACGGTACATGCGATCCTGATAGGCACCGTTTTTGTCGCCGCTGTGCAGGGAACGCTGGGCGGCCTGATGTTCTGGTGGCTCGGCCTGCCCACGCCGGTCTTCTGGGGCCTGGTAATGGGACTTCTTGCCATCGTGCCAGTGCTCGGCGCATTCGTGATCTGGGTGCCGGCAGCGATCTATCTCGCACTGGAAGGGTCTTGGGCAAGCGCAGCGATCCTGACCATCTGGGGCGGCGGCGTCGTCGCCGGCATCGACAATCTGCTCTATCCGATGCTTGTCGGGAGCCGGTTGCGGCTCCACACAGTGATGGCCTTTATCGGCGCGGTCGGTGGCATCGTCCTCTTTGGAGCATCCGGACTCGTCCTCGGCCCTGCGGTGATCGCGGTCACCATCAGCCTCATTGACATCCTCAAGAAACGGTTGAACGGCCAACCCGGGGCGGAACTGACGCCAAAGCGCTACACGAAGCCATCACGTCAGTCCGGAGCCGGGCCTAGTCGTGAGTAAGCACCGCCACGCGCCCCTGTTCGATCCTAGACCTAAAGACTTGGCAGGCCGTATCGCTCGCGAAGGGTGCGCTCACCCCCAGCGTCGAAAACTTCCGAACGCTCCAGCAAAGGCATCACGTCGTCGATGAAGCTTTGCTGGTCGACCCAATAGTCGAGGCTAGTCGAGGCAAGCGGGTCGCTTTTCGGGTATGCGCCAACCGGCCCCGTGACTGCCGAGGCTAAAGATCACGGCATTGAGATATATGCACAGCGGCGGGCTCATTTTTCGCCGGCTATATAGGCGTTGCTGTAATAGGCCGCGAAATCGAGGGGTTCGCCGATCAGGTTTCCATCGCTGTCGCGCAGGGCGCCGGCCTTGAACAGGTAGCCGCCGATCGCCTCCATCTTTGCTGGATCGATTGTGCCGATCGCGCCGGTGGGGCTTTGCAGATAGTGGCCGTCGACCAGCGCCTTCAGGGATGCTTCGATCAGCGGACGGTCGGTCAGCACGTCGCTGTTTGCTGCGATCAGGATATCAGCCGCTTCTTGCGGATGTTCGACGGCGAAGGCATAGCCGCGCCTGGTCGCGGCGATGAACCCAGTTGCCGTGTCCTTGTTCTTTTCGAGGTAGGCCCGGCTCGAGCCAATGAAATTGGTGTGTTGGTCGGGCACGCCGTAATCGGCGTAGCGGAAGGCGCGTTGGGCCTTGCCGTCAAGTTCCGCTTTGATCCCCTCCCAAGTATAGACTTCGAGCGTAAAATCGACTGCGCCATTGGCCAAGGCCTCATAGGCGGAGGTGCCCAGCGTCACCGTTTCGAATTTGCCCTCGCCGCCATCATGGCGGATAATGGTGCCGATCAGCGCATTCTCCCAGGCGCTGCCGAAACCGCCATAGGTTAGGCCGTCCAGGTCCCTTGGGGACTGTATATCGGCGCGGTCGGCATTGAACACCAGCCTGCCGGTTTCTGTCTGCATGATGGCGTAGGTGGCGACGAGGTCGGCGCCGGCGGTGCGTTGGGTGAACAATCCTATGGATCCCAATATACCGAAATCAGCCACGCGGTTGGCGATCAGCGTACCGGCCGCAGTGTCGCTGTAGGGCAGGATCTGCACGTCGAGCCCGGCCTCGGCGTAGAAGCCTTTCGCCTGGGCGACATATAGCCCGACATGGTTTGTGTTCGGCGTCCAGTCTAGTGCGACGGTGACAGTCTGCTGGGCGCGGACGGACGTGACGGGTCCGAGCCCGGAGATCAATGCGGCAGCGATGAAGAGGCGTCTGGAAAGCATGGTCATGTCCTTTGGGCGGGCTGTGGATCGAGCAGGGTATCGAGGATGTCGGCTTCGATGGCGCTGGCTTCCGGCGAGACAAGATCCGTGCGCGGGCGCGGAAGAGGTATGGCGATTTCGCGCAGCACGCGGGCGGGGCGGCTGCTCAGCACATAGATGCGGTCGGACAGGAAGACTGCCTCGCGCACGTCGTGGGTGATCAGCAGGACGGTCCAGCGGTGTCGGTCCCACATCATCGGAAGCCAGCGCTGCATGCCGGTGCGCGTGAGGGCGTCGAGTGCGCCGAACGGTTCGTCGAGCAACAGCATGGCGCGGTCCTGCACGACGGTACGCAACAGCGCGGCGCGCTGGCGCATTCCGCCCGAGAGCTGCGCCGGATACCTTTGCTCGAAGCCCGCAAGGCCGAATTCGCCGAAGAGCGGCGCCACCTTGTCGCGCGCCGCCTTGCGGGACATGCCTTGCACTTCCAAACCGAGCGCGGTGTTGTCGATAACCGTGCGCCAAGGCATCAGGGCATCGTGCTGCGGCATGAAGGCAAACGGTCGGCGCGCGTCGGCCAATGGCCGCCCGTCGAAGTCGACACCGCCGCCGTAGCCTTCGAGACCGCCCGTCAGCAATCTGAAGATCGTGGATTTGCCGGCTCCGGAGGGGCCGAGGATTGAAACGAATTCGCCCGGCTCGACATGCAGCGTGATGCCGGCAAGCACGTCAATGTCGCCAAAACGCTTGCTGACTTGGCGCAGCTCCAGCCGTCTGCTCATGATTTTCGTGCGGCATCGAGCCGCTCCCATGGCATGGCGGCGCGCTGGATCAGCACCGTGGCGGCAAACAGGGCTAGCGTGAGCAAGGCGCTGATCAGCACGGCTGCGAGCACGAGATCGGGCCGGAAATTGTTTTTGGCGTTGAGCATGTAGATGCCGAGCCCTTTGGCCGCGCCGGCATATTCCGCGAAGATGGCGCCCACCACGGCGTAGGTGATCGAGATACGCAGCCCGGCGAAGAAATAGGGCAGCGAGGAGGGCAGGCGGGCCAGCAGGAAAATGCGCATGCGGGAAGCGCCCATCGAACTCAGAAGCGCCGAGATGTCCCGATCCGTCGATTCGTAACCCTGCACCAGCGCGACCAGCATGGGAAAGAAAGTCACGAGGGCGACCAGCATGATCTTCGGCGTCAGCCCGAAGCCGAACCAGAGAATGACCAGCGGGGCGATCGCCACCAGCGGCAGCGTCTGGCTAATGATGAAGACCGGGAACAGGGCGCGGCGCAGCGGTTTGAAGAAATCGATCAGCATCGAAAGAAGGAAGGCAACGGCCAGCGAGCAGGCGAAGCCCACCAATGTGGCACTGATGGTCGGCACGGTGTTGTCGAACAGCGCCTGGCGCTGCAGGATGGCCTGGGCGAGAATGCGTGACGGCGCGGGCAGCGTGGTGGGCGAGATGCCCGAGATGCGCGCATAGAGCTCCCAAGCCAAAACCAGCGTGCCGACAGATAGCAAGGCCGGTCCGATCTTGGCGAACAAGGCTGCGATTCGCGGCGCGGCGGAGAAAGATTGGGACATGCGAGACCTGTCTGGCGCGAAAAGATCAGCGCGGGGCCGGGCTGTTGGCCGAAACCGTAAGCTCGGTCGTGACATGGCCCTGGAGCCGGCCGACCGGCAGCGTCGAAATATCGCCTGTGCCCATGCGCAACTGATCGCGACAAGGGTCGAGCGCATCGAGCGCGGAGATGTCGACACCGACGAAATCGCCGGTCCTCGGATAAAGAGAAATCTGTACGTCAGAAAACATCGCCCGCCTCGCTCCGCTGGTATTATCCAGATCAGCTCTAGGGTTTACGGGCTTGCAGCCCATCTCTCAGCCCCGACGATACGGAGCACCCCTGTGGATGGCGGCAATTAAACAGATATGGGGTGGAGCTGCAAGTCTGCGCCCGACCCGTACCCGACCCGTGAAACCTCAGGTCAGAGGAGGTGCGGCTACCCGAACATCCAATTCGAGAGATCGCTCTCGATATCCTAAGAGGCTGAATGACTGAAGGTACAGGAAAGGCGTCGATCGAGTGGACAATTTCCCGTTCGTCGTCACCATTGTCGATGCGAGGCGTTTGGTGAATTGTCTTTTCGGCAATTACGACTCGCGCTTTGTTGGAGAGCCAAATGCAAGAGTTCATTCTTTTTGCGCTCGTAGGGTTTGTAGCTCAAGCTGTGGACGGGGCTCTCGGCATGGCCTACGGCGTGATTTGCTCGACAACATTACTGGGGTTTGGCGTGTCTCCTGCACACGCTTCGGCTTCAGTTCACGCGGCTGAGCTGTTTACCACTGCGGCCTCGGGTTCGGCTCACCTCTATCACCGCAATATCGACTGGAAGCTTTTCTGGCGCCTGATGCCGTTTGGCGTTCTCGGCGGCGTTCTCGGCGCTTTTGTGCTCACCTCGTTTGAGGGAGCGATCATGAAGCCATATGTGACCACATACCTTGCACTCGTCGGAGCTTGGCTCCTGTTCCGTTCCTTCCGGCGTATCCCAAGCAATCCGGTCCCTGCAAGCGCGGTACCTCCCCTTGGACTTGGTGGTGGATTTCTCGATGCGGCAGGGGGTGGCGGATGGGGACCCATCGTAACGACGGGCCTTCTTGGTTTTGGCGGGACGCCCCGCTACGTTATTGGTACGGTAAATGCCAGCGAGTTCCTCATCACGCTCTCGGTGTCTCTGACCTTCTTGTTTGCGGTGCTAACGGGCCACTGGGAGGAGGCAGGAGAGCTAACGGAAAATCTACTCTCTGTCGCCGGCTTGATCCTTGGCGGCGTAGTCGCAGCGCCGATTGCGGGATGGGTAGTGAAGTCAATCGCAGAAAAGACGCTTCTCAGGCTCGTTGGCATTCTCATCATACTGCTGGCGGGCTGGCAAACCGCGCAACTCTTCGAATGGGTGTAAACTGAGGCACATCGAAAAAGTTGTCGGCGTCGCTTCCCTGGCGGCCGTGCCGGAGACGAAAACTCAATTCCCAAATGGAACGAAGAGACCCCTTTGATGTTTGGCTTCCTTGGACAACCGGAGGACGAGTCGATGAAAAAATTGGTTGCAACAGCAGGGTTGGCGCTGGCGGTCGCGATGCCTGCAGCGGCTCAGGACACCGCGACCGCGAAAGCCGAATTCGTCAACATGGCTGGCGAGAAGAACGGAACGGCCACGCTGACCGAGACGGCGCACGGCGTGCTGATAGCGTTGGAGGTAACAGGACTGCCGGCGGGTGAATGGGTCGCATTCCATATTCACGAAACCGGGAAGTGCGACCATCACACCGGCCATGCCTCGGCCGGTGGGCACTTCAATCCGACGAATGCCGAACATGGATACCTCACCGGGAAAGGCCCGCACGCGGGCGATATGCCAAATCAGCGAGTCGGCCCCGACGGCGTTTTGCGTTCCCAGGCTTTCAACAGCGTGGTCAAGCTGGATGGTGGAGATACGGCCATACGAGGCAAGGCATTGATGATCCACGGCGGACAGGACGACTACAAAAGCCAGCCTGCAGGTGATGCCGGAAATCGTCAGGCCTGCGCCGTGATCGAGTGAAAACCCCGAAATGAGTAGAGACCGTCCGACATATGATCTGACCGGCTCTTCAGCCTCGGCGGCCAGGTAGATGGTCGGAGCCTCTAGCGTGATGATTGCATGAACGATACTTCTCCTAAGGGTGTGCCTTCTATGGGCCTTGCCCAGTCAGCCATTTCCGCTCGCGGCCTGGTCAAGACATTCGGCAAGCTGCGCGCGGTCGATGGTATCAATCTCGATGTGCCGCGCGGCATGATTTTCGCCATCTTGGGCCCGAACGGCGCCGGCAAGACAACGCTGATGCGGATGCTCGCGACGCTGTCCCGCCCCGACGCCGGCTCCGCGACCGTGATGGGGCACGATCTCGTGCAGGCCCCGCATGAGGTCCGCGCGGCAATCGCGATGACCGGGCAGTTCGCTTCGCTCGACGAGGACTTGACGGGCCGGGAGAACCTCGTCCTGCTCGCCCGACTCTGGGGTTTTCGCGGTCGCGCCGCGAAAGCTCGTGCGGACGATTTGCTCGCGGCTTTCGGCTTGTCCGAAGCGGCGACGAAGCAGGTGAGGGATTATTCAGGTGGCATGCGAAGGCGGCTCGACATAGCCGCCTCGCTGGTCGTCACGCCGGGCGTGCTGTTCCTTGACGAGCCGACCACAGGCCTCGATCCGAACGCCCGCAAGGATGTCTGGGGCATGATCCGCGGCCTCGCCGAGGCCGGCGTCACCATCCTGCTCACCACGCAATATCTCGAAGAGGCCGATCAACTCGCAGCGCGCATCGCCGTCATCGACCACGGCAGGAAGATCGCCGAGGGTACCAGCCGCGAACTGAAGGCGGCCACCGGCTCCGGCTTTCTCCATGTCGCGCTCGCCGATGTCGCTCGGCTGGACGAAGCGGCGACCATTCTGGAACGCCGGCTGGAGCACCCTGTCCAACGCAGTGCCGAAGGCGCGGAACTCTCCGTCCTTGCCGGCACAGCGCAGGCCGCCAACGAGGCGCTGGCCGATCTGGTTACCAGCGGCATCGAGCTGTCGGATTTCTCCATGGGCCAGCCCAGCCTCGAGGAGGTCTTCTTCGCGCTGACGGGCCAGCCGGGCCTGGGTGAAAGCCGCAAGGAAGGCGACAAGCCATGATCGACACGACATCCCTTCAGCGGCTGCAAAGCGTCGCCCGACCTAGAACCCCATCAGCCCTTTCCAACGCGCTCGTCTTCGGATGGCGCGCTGTGCTGAAATTCAAGCATGTGCCAGAGCAGCTCTTCGATCTGGTGATGACTCCGATCATGTTCACGCTGCTCTTCACCTTCGTCTTCGGCGGTGCGCTCGCCGGTTCGCCTGGCGAATACCTGCAGTTCTTCCTACCCGGCATCCTGGTTCAGACCGTGGTGTTTAACGCAGTCTATTCGGGCATGGGATTGTCGACCGATCTCGGCAAGGGCTTGTTTGACCGCTTCCGATCGTTGCCGATCTGGTCGCTGTCTCCGTTCGCCGGCCTGATGGTGGGCGACATCCTGCGCCATTTGATTGCCGCCTCGATCATTCTCACCATCGGGCTGATCCTCGGCTACCGGCCTGAGGCAGGCATCCCCGGCGTGCTTGCCGCCTTCGCCATGCTGATCGCCATCGGGTTCGGCATGGGCTGGGTATTCATCGTGCTCGGCCTGCTGATCCGCACGCCAACCACCGTGATGACGCTCGGCTTTACTTTCCTGTTCCCTCTCGTCTTCGCCTCCAACATCATGGTCGACCCCGGAACCATGCCGGACTGGCTGCGGGCTTTCGTCGAAGTCAATCCAGTGTCGCTGATGACGACGGCGCTGCGCGGGCTGATGGGTGGCGGGGCGATACTCAGTCAGGTCGTCCTCGCCCTGATCGCGCCGGTAGCGCTGACCGCGATCCTGGCGCCGACGACCCTATGGCTGTATCTCAGAAGGTGAGGAGCTAGAGCGCTTCGCCTTTTGACTGAATCTGGATTCCCAAGTTTGCGCAAATCAGATTCGATGTCCT
>NZ_JBSPTO010000016.1:0-138989 GCF_053850215.1 Mesorhizobium sp. f-mel | reverse complement strand
CACTGGAATGCCGAAACTACATCGAAAACGCCGGATACAAGTCAACCTAAATGCGAAAGGCTCTAGTTCCTAAAGTTCGTCCTTAACCCGACCTGCAACCTTAGCCGAACGCGCTGTCAGCAGCCCGAGCAGGCATAGCAGTCCGCCGAGGCAGTTTTTTGTTTCAGGTTTCAGGTCCGACCTGCTTGACCGCGGCTTCGAGCGATCTTTCAAACGCGTCGATCATCCGATCGACCTGAGGCTCGGTGATGATCAGCGGCGGGCAGAAGGCCAGCGCGTCGCCCATGTTGCGCGAGATGACGCCGTTCTGCTGCATGAAACCGTTGACGAGCACGCCCAGCGCGCCGGCCGTCTCCCACGGCGTCTTGTCCGCCTTGTCGCCGACCAGTTCGACCGCCGCGATCAGGCCGACGCCGCGCACTTCGCCGACAAGCGGGTGCGAAGCGAACTTGCGCAGGCGCTTCTGCATATGCGCGCCGACCGTGCGCGCATTGCCGACGAGATCGCGCTCCTCGATCAGCTTCAGGTTCTCCAACGCGACCGCGGCCGCAACGGGATGGCCGCCGCCGGTGAAGCCGTGGCCGAAGGTGCCGATGCGATTGCTCTCGTCGGCAATCGGCTCGAAAACTTTTTCGTTGATCAGCAGGGCCGAGATCGGCAGGTAGGATGAAGAGATCTGTTTCGACAGCACCATGATGTCGGGCCTGATACCGAAGGTCTGCGAGCCGAACATTTCGCCGGTTCGGCCAAAGCCGCAGATGACTTCGTCGGCAACGAGCAGGATGTCGTATTTCGACAGCACCGCCTGGATCTTCTCCCAGTAGCCGGCCGGCGGAACGATGACGCCGCCGGCGCCCATGATCGGTTCGCCGAAGAAGGCGGCGATGGTTTCCGGGCCCTCGGCCAGGATCAGCTTTTCCAAGTCGTCGGCAAGCCGGCTCGAAAACTGCTCTTCGCTCTCGCCAGGCAGCGCCTCGCGCCAGTGGTGCGGCGTCGACGTGTGCAGCACATTGGCGATCGGCAGGTCGAAGGAAATGTGGTTGTTGGGCAGGCCGGTCAGGCTTGCCGCGGCAATGGTGACGCCGTGATAGCCGCGATTGCGGCTGATGATCTTCTTGCGTGCCGGCTGGCCGAGCGCATTGGACCGGTACCAGATCATCTTCATGGCCGTATCGTTGGCCTCCGAGCCGGAATTGGTGAAATACGCCTTGCTCATCGACACTGGCGCCATCTGCACAAGCTTCTCGGCGAGATCGATCAGCGGCGAATGCGATTTGGAACCGAAGTCGTGATAGTAAGGCAGCTTGGACATCTGGCGCACCGCCGCGTCCACCAGCCGCTTCTCGGAGAAGCCGACCGCTACGCTCCAAAGCCCGGCCATCGCTTCGATATAGCGGTTCCCGGCGAGATCCTCGACATAGATGCCGTCGCCCTTCTCGATGACGAGCGGCCCTGCTTCCTCATGCTTGCGGGCATTGGTGTAGCCGTGCAAGTGGTAGCTGATGTCGCGAGCTTCGGGAGAATTCGGTCGAGCGTCCATGATGGTTCCTGTCCTGCATGCCGGGACGTGGGTCCTGCCGCCGTTCGGCGCGCATCGGCAGGTCCCTCTGGCATTAATGCTGTTTGGTGCATCTGTTTCTTGTAAGGGTGTCAAGCCCTTTCGAAAGCGCTGGCGGATGGACGGAAGACATGCAGATTTTCAGCTTCGAGGCCGCAGAACGCGAGAACCTGCGCCAAGCCCGCTGTGCGCATCGCCGAGACGTCATTCCTAAACGGCTCACCAGGCACAACATCGAGGCTGAGGTGGCCTGATCGTGGACCATGTCGACTGCATCGTTGCCGGCGCCGGGGTCGTCGGCCTCGCGATCGCGCGCGGGATGGCGCAGCGCGGCATGGACACCCTGATCCTCGAAGCTGAGAACGCCATCGGCACCGGGATTAGCTCGCGCAATTCCGAGGTTATCCATGCCGGCATCCACTATCCGGCCGGATCGTTGAAGGCCCGGCTCTGCGTGGCAGGCCGGGAAAAGCTCTACCGTTACTGCCAGGAGCGGGCGGTGCCGCATGCGCGCTGCGGCAAGCTCATCGTCGCCACGAATGCCGGACAGGAGCCGGTGCTCGCTTCCATCCTGGCCAACGCCTCTGCTTGCGGCGCGGGCAACCTGACGCCCTTAACCGCCGCCGAGGCGCGCAGGCTGGAGCCGAAGCTGCGATGCACGGCGGCCCTTTTGTCTCCCGCAACCGGCATCATCGACAGCCACGCCCTGATGCTGGCGCTGCTGGGCGACGCCGAGAAGCACGGGGCGACACTCAGCCTCAACACCCGCATCGTCGCCGGCCGCATCGAGAGTGGGCGCATCGTGCTCGACACGGTCGACAGCACCAGCGGCGGCTTTGAAATCGCCACCGCGCGCTTCATCAACGCCGCCGGGCTTGGCGCCACGGCACTTGCCGGCTCGCTTGATGGGCTCGAGCGGCAATTCGTGCCAGAACTACGCTACGCCAAGGGCAATTATTTTTCGGTCGCCGGCCGGGCGCCGTTCTCGCGACTGGTCTATCCCATACCCGAACCCGGCGGGCTCGGCGTGCATCTGACGCTCGACCTCGACGGCGTCGCCCGCTTCGGGCCTGACGTCGAATGGACGGATCAACTCGACTATCGCGTTGATCCAGCGCGTGGCGAGCGCTTTTACGACGAGGTCCGCAAATACTGGCCGGACCTCGCCGATGGCAGCCTGCAGCCGGCCTATAGCGGCATCCGGCCGAAGCTCTCCGGTCCCGGCGAAGCCAATGCCGACTTCGTCATCCAGGACGCGGCGGTGCACGGCGTGGAGAGCCTCGTCAATTTGTTCGGCATCGAGAGCCCCGGCCTGACCTCAAGCCTGGCGATCGCCGACCATGTCGCGCAGCGCCTCGCGCCGAAGGCAAGCTAACGAGGCGACCTGCGAGCCTGCCCGCTGCCAAAAGCATAATCCAAAACGCCGTAAGCCATCTGTAAGGCGGGGTCGCAGAACCTGGGTCCCTCGATTACCGGGACCATCGATATGAAGAACCGTTCGAAGCCATACCGAACCCAAGCTGCCGGTTCGAGGTCTGGGACAATGAGACCGGCGAGCCCGTCGTCCATCGCGATCGGTTGCTCACCTTCCCCTCGGCGAAGTCGGCGGCAAGGATCGCCGACTTCCTCAACCACAGCCGCAGCCACCGGTGCCGCGCCGGCGCCGCCGAATGGCGCGTTGCGGACCGCGATGTCGGCTGGGGAGAATGACCGCCAAGCTGCTCAACCTCGCGATCGGCTTATGGCGGAGCTTCGCCGGCTCCCCTTCGAACGAAATTTGACGGAGGATCGAACGCTTGGTACCGAGCGTCGGAGGAGTCCTCGCCATGATCGATGAACCAAGCCGTGAGCCACCGCGGTCCCCAGGATTTGGAGCGCCTGCTGATCTCTCGGCAGTGGGAGAGAGACATCGACGGCATGGCCGCGCTTTTTGAACCCAACGCCGTCGTCGACAGCGGTGAGGGGCGACTGATGCTGGGCCGCGAAGCGATCCGGGCACTCTTCGCGGACATCACCGCAACGGGCCGAAAATTTGTGGCCGGAAATCGGGCCCCCGCTGTTGTCAGCGGAGATTTGGCGTCACGTCAACCCGTCTTCCTGACGGCACCGTAACCGCCGAGGTCGCCCGACGCCAGGGCGACGGGACATGGCTATGGGTCATCGATCGATTCGCCGTTGCGTAGCGTCGGCCTGACGCATGTACTCACCGACGGCCTTATCCTTGACGGACCGGAACCATAATCCGGCACAATGGTTGTGTGGTCACCAAGTGATCCTCCCCGAGCAAACCGGAAAACGGAAGGAACGATCATGCGCATGTTGACGACGATTGCCGCCCTTTCGGGATTGGCCTTGGCGCAGCCGATCCACGCGCAATCCACCGACCCGCAGCTTCCCCAAATCGCACCCCCTGCCCCGGAAGCCCTGCCCGATCCAACCCTGCCCGACCAGGCGCCGCCTGACCAGGCCCTGCCCGACCAAGCCGTGCCGGATCAAGGTTTCACCGACCAGAACTTTACTGGCATTGCGATCGTTGCCCTTGAGGATTTGCCTCCGGAGCTCAAAACACAAGCCGAGGCCGTGATCACCCAGACCAGCGTTGAAGATCTGCTTACCCTGCAGAGCTCGATCGATGCGTCGCCGCAGGCAGCAACGGCGCTGGCGGCGATCGGCCTGGATTCCTCGCAAGTTGTCGCCGCCAACATCGATGGCAATGGCACGCTGACGCTGATCATCCAGACAACGACCTGATCGGCGGTCCGGGCGTGGCGGCCGGAGCACTCGGCTTCGGCCGTAAGAACACAGTACGGCGGGAACACCGTCATGGTCGAAGCAGCAGTTCGCAACTTCACCCTCAACTTCGGGCCGCAGCATCCCTCAGCTCACGGCGTTCTGCGGCTGGTGCTGGAACTGGACGGCGAGATCGTCGACCGCGCCGATCCCCATATCGGCCTGCTCCACCGCGGCACGGAAAAACTTATCGAGTACAAGACCTATCTGCAGGCCCTGCCCTATTTCGACCGGCTCGATTACGTGGCGCCGATGAACCAGGAGCATGCGTTCTGCCTCGCCGCCGAGAAGCTGCTCGAAATCTCGGTCCCGAAGCGCGGACAGCTCATCCGTGTTCTCTTTTGCGAAATCGGCCGGCTCTTGTCGCATCTCCTCAACGTCACGACACAGGCCATGGACATCGGCGCGCTCACCCCGCCGCTCTGGGGTTTCGCCGAGCGCGAGAAGCTGATGGTTTTCTACGAGCGCGCCTCCGGCGCCCGCATGCATGCTAATTATTTCAGGGTCGGCGGCGTGCATCAGGACTTGCCTGCGAAGCTTCTGGACGACATCTGGGCTTTCTGCGACCCGTTCCTCAAGGTCTGCGACAACCTCGACGAATTGCTCACCGGCAACCGCATCTTCAAGCAGCGCAATGTCGATGTCGGTGTGATCGGGCAGGACGACGCCTGGGCCTGGGGCTTCTCCGGCCCCATGGTGCGCGGGTCGGGAGCGGCATGGGATTTGCGCAAGGCACAGCCATATGAATGCTACCCCGAGATGGATTTCGACATTCCGATCGGCAAGAACGGCGACTGCTATGACCGCTATCTCGTCCGCATGGAGGAAATGCGCCAATCGGTCCGGATCATGAAGCAATGCCTGGAGAAATTGAGATCGCCCGAACGCCGCGGGCCGGTCGCGATCCCGAACCAGAAGATCACGCCGCCGCCGCGGGCGTCGATGAAACGCTCAATGGAAGCGACGATCCACCACTTCAAACTCTACACGGAGGGTATTCGCGTGCCCGAAGGAGAGGTCTACGCCGCGGTGGAGGCGCCGAAGGGCGAGTTCGGCGTCTATCTGGTGTCGAACGGCAGCAATACTCCGTATCGATGCAAGATCCGGGCGCCGTCCTTTGCCCATTTGCAGGCGATGGATTTTCTGTCGCGGGGGCACATGATCGCCGATGTCGCTGCGATCATCGGGTCGCTCGATATCGTGTTCGGCGAGATCGACCGCTGACCACCCACAGGGCGTTTCAGATTTCGAGCAAGGCGTAAGGACGGCCGGTCGGCTTCGCCACGTGCATGGCGACATTATATACCGGGGCACCGCCGGGCGTGCGACCTTCATAGACGCCGCGATGCGCGTGGCCATGCACCACGGCGCTGACCTTGAACCGATCGATCGTCTCCGCCAGGCGCGACGAGCCCAGGAACGGAAAAATCTCCAATGGCTCGCCAGCGACTGTCTCGACGACCGGAGCGTAGTGCAGGACGACGAGCGTACGACTGGTGCGAACCTGCCGCATTGCGTTTTCGAGCCGCATCGACTCGCTGACGCTTTCAGCGACCATCGCCTTGATCGCCGGCTCGCCGAACGAGCCGAGCATGCGTGATCCAAAACCGCCAATGAAACCCTTCACGCCGACAAAGCCGACCTCCTTGATTTCCGCCGTCTGACCGTCAAGAAGATGGACGCCTGCCTGCCGAAGGATGTGGGCGACGTCCTCGACCGCACCGGATTCATAGTCATGGTTGCCGAGCACGGCGACGACCGGGATTGCGCAGGCGCGCAAGTCCTCAGCAAGGATTTCGGCCTCTCGGGGCCTGCCGAGATTGGTGAGGTCGCCAGTGAGAACGAGGACGTCCGCTTCGCGCGAGACCTCGCCGAAGAGATCACGACAAGAGGTCTCGGCGTCTTCCTGCACGTGCAGGTCGCCAACAGCCGCAATCCTCACCGTGTCGCCGTTCCCAACCCTTGCCTTGGCGGTTATGCCCTTCTCAGCCATCACGAAATTCTCCTGTTCCACCGACGCCGGCAAAGCCCCATTCCTTGACGTCGATCTCGTAGTCAGTCGGCGAAAGCAGCCGTCCGCGGCAGATCTTCATTCGGGGAGTGGGCAGCTCCCTCTGCTTGGCGAGACGGTCAAGCAATTCGTCGAGCAGCCAGGCCGGTACATGATCGCGCTCGCTCGGATAGATCCATCGGAAATTGAGAAGCTGCATCAACAGCACCTCCCAATGAACTTCGAGGTAGGAAAGCAGCCGGTGCCAGTCGATCTGATCCTGCGCCTTGAGGATTGTATGAGCGACGTCGGCGCCGTCATGGCGGCCTCTGTCTTGGATGAAGCACTTGGACCAGATAAGCTCGGTCGGACCGACGATCCGCACCCGACTGCCCAGCAAATCGATTTGCCTTGCGTGCTCCAGCCACAGGTCGCTGACAGGCATGGTTCCGTTCGCCGAGGCGAATATGACGTCAAAGAAATGCGTGCCCTTGAAGACCTTGCCGAGCCACCGGTCATCCAATATCTCGACCGCATAACCGGCCTGCTTGAAATGAGCGAGAATGCGGGCGTAATCGCCGGCCTTGCAGAAAATGTCGAGATCCTTCGTCTGGCGCGTAACCCCTGTGTAGGCGCTCACCGCGTAGGTGCCGGCGACAAGAAAGGGAATGTCCGTCGCGGCAAGCTCGCGGATCGCCTCGGTGTAGAATACCTCGGCCTCGGCGTAGCGAAGCGTTGGCTCCGCTTTTGCGTCGATCGTCGGAACGGATGCCGGGATGGCGCGTCCCTTTGGAGAATCGTTGGTCATGAAATCGTGGCTCCGAGGCACCCGCAACCTGCAACTGTCCGTCTTTAAACAAAGCCGCCGCCCCATGGTTCCGTTGCCGACAAGGCGGAGCCTTTTTCGCCGCTAGTGAGTTGAAGGTGTGGACAAACCAGCTGCACGGAGGTGACCATGGAGGACGGGCGCAAAGCAGTACGCGTCAGGCTGAGTGGAAGGGTGCAAGGCGTCTCTTTTCGCGTGTGGACACGGACCGAAGCCGAGAAGCTCGGTCTGTCCGGATGGGTTCGCAACGAGGACGACGGATCCGTAACGGCACTGATCGTCGGAGCCGAGGGCGCGGTTTCGACGATGATGAACCGGTTGTGGGAAGGGCCGACCGGGGCGTCGGTCTCCAGCGTGAAATCCCAAGACGTCGATCCCGGCCAGGAGCCCAACGGATTCAGGATTGTCGGCTAGCAAGCGGGTACCGGTTTGGAAATGCTTAAGCAAAAGCAAGGCCTCAGCGACTCTTGCCTTCCGCCGCCGGGAACAATCGGCAGCCAGCGCCGTTTGAACCGATCAGCCAAGACAAAGTCACTGGAGCAGATGGCTTTCCGCTCAGTTCGGCGAGAAAGCTTCTCGGGTCAGCTTCGGACTACCGACGGACAGTTCAATGTATGCTCTTGCACTAGCCACTGACTACGACGGCACGCTCGCGGAAAACGGGATCGTTTCCGATGCCACCCGTGCCGCGCTCGGGCGGCTGAAGGAAACCGGCCGCAAGTTGATAATGGTCACCGGTCGCGAGCTTGCCGACCTCGAAAGCGTTTTCCCGGAGCTTGGCATTTTCGACAAGGTCGTCGCCGAAAATGGCGCGCTCGTCTACACGCCGGCTTCGAAGGAGGAGCGTATCCTGGCGCCTGCGCCTCCGGCGGAATTCGTCGACAGGCTGATGATCCGCAAGATCGCGCCCCTGTCGATAGGACGTTCCGTCGTCGCCACCAGGGAGCCCAACGAGACCATCGTGCTGGAAGTGATCAAGGACCTTGGCCTGGAGCTGGAGATCATCTTCAACAAGGGTGCCGTCATGGTGCTGCCGAGCGGGGTCAACAAGGCGACCGGTCTTGCGGCTGCCCTCGAGGATCTGGGATTGTCCGCCCACAATGTCGTCGGCATCGGCGATGCGGAGAACGACCATGCCTTTCTGCGCGCCGTCGGCTTCGGAGTTGCAGTTGCCAATGCACTGCCGAAGGTAAGGGAGACGGCGGGCCACGTGACGAATGGTGCCCGCGGCGCGGGCGTGAGGGAGTTGATCGAGGGCCTCATCTCGCATGACGCCGCCTTGCTGGACACGGCGCGGCAACGCATTGAGATTGGCGCGGACGACGGGTCGGGCGCGGTGATGCACCTCTCACCGCGCGGCGGCGGCGTGCTGCTGGCCGGCACGTCGGGGATCGGGAAATCCACCCTCGCCACCGCCCTGACCGAACGCTTCGTCGAGCAAGGCTTCCAGTTTTGCGTGCTCGACCCGGAGGGCGACTACGAGGAACTGGAGGACGTGCTGGTGGTTGGCGACGCCAAAAGCCCGCCGAGCTCGCGCGAAATCTTCGACCTCTTGTCCAAACCGTCCAACAATGTCGCCGTAAACATGCTCGGGATCAAGACCGCGGAGCGGCCAAACGCCTTCGCCAAGCTGCTGCCGGAGCTTGCCGCGCTTCGCGCCCGCACCGGACGGCCGCACTGGCTGATCATCGACGAGGCACACCACCTGTTGCCGCATGCGCGGGATGGCACATCCTTTGCGCTTCCAAAAAGCCTTTCGGCGACCATTCTGGTCACAGTTCATCCCGATCTGGTTTCGCGGGACGTGCTGGCAGGTGTCGACACGGTGCTGGCTCTTGGCCCGGAAGCCGACAAGGTCGTCGAAAGCTTCTGTGCCGCAATTGGCGAAGACGTGCCGCAGGGCGTCGTGCCGCCACCGGAAAACAAGGTCTTGTATTGGAACCGGTCGACAGGCGATCCCGCAAGACCGATCTCGATCGAGCGTCCCCGGCAGGAACGCAAGCGCCATATCCGCAAGTATGCCGAGGGTGATCTTGGCGACAATAGTTTCTATTTCCGCGGCGCGGACGGCAAGCTCAACCTGAAAGCGCAAAATCTCATGATGTTCCTCCATATCGCCGAGGGGATCGACGACCGCACCTGGGAGCATCACTTGCGCGCGGGCGACTATTCGGCCTGGTTCCGCGATCAGGTCAAGGACCAGGGACTTGCGGAGGAAGCGGCTGTCATCGAGGATGACGAGAGTCTCGATCCGCATAGAAGCCGCGCCGCCATCGCGGAAGCGGTCCATCGCCGCTACACGGCGCCCGCCGACTGAAATCAGCCCATGCCTGTCGTATCGAGGCGCATTGTATCGACCTTCGCCGATGGCGGATCGCCGCCGAACGGCATATCCGCACATCAACGACCACTGATGCGAGGCGTGAAAATCGCTTCGCCGCCTCCATCACCAGAACATGCCGGCCCCTAGTGTGAATGCCGGCAGCGTGAATGCCCTAGCGTCAATGCATGAATGTTCCTCGCAGCCAGGCGAAGAAACCGAACCGCTCGGACATTGCCGCACGGACGCGAGAGGCAGCCCATCGCGCTCGTATCGTGGCGCCGACATGGCAGTGGCAGACAATTTCGTGCAATTGCCAGTCAGTCAGTTCGAAGAAGCGCCTGGCTTCACCGTAGGTGTCGTCTCTCAAGCCTTGCGCACGAAAGATTGGGTCCTCGAAGGCAACCGTGAGAGGCGAGTCGTTGTAACGCATTTTTTCGCGTATCTCAGGGGACTTATATTCGGTGCCCGTCAGCGCTTCGAGACGCCGATCGGGATTTTTCTCCAGCAGTTTCGCCCAACGTTCGAGACGCTGGCTTCGGGTCGCTACGAGGTCTGTTGCTTCAGCGTGAACGTCGGCAACGGTATGCAGTTGGTCAAGTGTCTGGTGCTTCACGGCCGCCTCCTATTCAGCAGGTGAGTTCGTCCCACCCTGAAATGGAAATTATGGCGCTCCACGACGCCGACAAGGCCCTTATGCGCGGACCATTCGATCACTTTTCTGACGGCGCCGTCCTGCCATGAGCGCTCGATGCCTGCGGGGTCATCGGAGGCTCCCATCGGAACCATAGGCAAGCGTGGTCGTTCTGCGTGCATCGGCCGCTAGAGCGAAACCGGTCGAAAACGAGTAGGCGTCAAAAATCCGGCGGACGTCGGCGACCCGCCAAGGCAGAGTGCAGCGAGCGGAAGGAAATCACACCATGGCCATTCTTCCCACTCCCGAACCAACGCCCACTCCGGCGCCCACGCCACCACCATTTCCTGAACCGAAGCCTGTACGTGAGCCGGATCCGGACAGACTTCCCGACGAAGCTCCCGTCCCCAATCCGGATGAAAATGATGCGCCGCTGAAAATCGGTCCTAAAGCATCCAATCCCGACATTTGACGGAGCGGATCGGCGTCAAGCGATCGGGGAGACGCTCGTTCCAGATCGCTTAGTGCCGGATGTCGGGGCATTGCGCGGCCGAGTGGCCAGCATGCGCGATGCCGTCGCCGGCGGGCATCAGATCGAGCGCTGTGGCGAAGCGAACTCGGAGGCCTGCCGTAGATGCTGGCGCAGCAGCGCCTCGGCCCATTCGATCTCGCCCGCTTCGACGGCATCGAGAATGGCCAGATGTTCCCGGCAGGACTGCTCGATGCGTTCCGCCGGCAATTCCTCGAAACCCGCTGATTCCTGCAACCGGCGCAGATTGTTCTGCTGGCGCACCGCATCGGCCAGGAACCGGTTGCCGGAGCAGGCCGCGAGTCCTTCGTGAAAGGATGCATTGATCCGGAACCATTCGTCGCCGCCGATCAGTGTCTTGCCCGTCGACACGATCGCCAGGATGCGCTCGTGAGCGCGCCGGACAGGCGCCAGCTGCTGAGGACCCGCATTGAACATGGGCGACCGCAGCGCCGCGCATTCGACGGCCATCCGGAATTCATAACTTTCCCGGTAGGCGTCCTCGCCGACAAGTGTGTCGGCGAAACGCCAGCCATGCCCCGGCAGGCGCTGCACCAGCCCTTCGGCGGCAAAGCGGAGCAGGAGCTTGCGCACGACGCCGCGCGACACCTGATAGCGCGGCATCAATTCCGCCTCGGACACCTCCTGGGGCAGTTGGCCAAGCGCGCGCTCCCGCATCATCCTGCGGTAAAGCTCCTCGAGCGGAGAGCTGGGCAGGATATCCTCCGGGTCGAGGTCGGCGACATCGCGCGCCAATTGCAGCCCCCTCGTCTCGAAGGGACTTAAGATACCCTGGGCGACCAGCAGTTCCAGCGCCGCGCTGACGGGGGAACGCGAAACGCCGAACGTGCGGGCAAGGTCCGGCACCGAGACGCGGGTTCCGACCGTCCAGCCTGAATCCCTGATCCGCTCCAGGATCCGCCGCGCCAGATCGATCTGCAGCGGACTGGCCGCCTCGCTGCGTGCCGGCCGGTCGATCATCGTTTCGTTCATAGGCACTTCCTCAAGCGTTCGCATTATAGATATGCGCCACGCAGTTCGAACTAGCAATCTAGCGAATTTTCCTGCTTTTCATTCAATCAAAATGCATTAGTATCCGGACTCGCACCAGTTTGAGGCTTCCGCTTGATGACAACAGTCGCACCATTTCCGCTTGTCGAGATCGATGGAGCGCCGAGAGCGCGCGGCATGGCCTATGGCGAACAGGCGCGCGGGCGCATCGGCGCTTCGGTGGCGCTCTATGCCGCGCAGCTCGACCGTTTCGGCTTCAGGCGGGACGATGTCGGGCGGTTCTCCGGCATCTTCCTGCCCCGCTTGCGGCAATGGGCGCCCGATCTCGTCGAGGAAATGGAAGGAATTGCGTCAGGCGCGAATGTCGACCTGTCCTCGATCGTCCTGGTCAATGCGCGTACCGAAATCCTGCAGCTCGCCCGGCGCGAGAAAGGCATTTCCGACGACGAGCCCGACGGCTGCACGGGCGCGGCGATCCTGCCGGAGGCAACCCGGAACGGCAGGCTCATCCATGGCCAGAACTGGGACTGGAAGGCCGAATGCGCCGAGACCTCGGTGGTGTTGCGCATCCGGCGAACGGACGGGCCGGACCTCCTCACCTTCACCGAAGCCGGCGGACTGGCGCGCAGCGGCTTCAACTCGGCCGGTATCGGCATCACCGCGAACTATCTCGAATCGGACCGCGACTATCGCGGGATCGGAATTCCGCTTCCCTTCATCCGGCGCCGGGCTCTTGAAGCGCAGCATTTCGCCCATGCCATTAAGGTGGTGGCGACGACGCCGAAATCCGGTTCCAACAACATGATCCTGAGCACAGCCGAAGGGTTCACGGCCAATTTCGAATGCGCCCCGGACGAGGTCTTCACCATCTATCCGGGCAACGACATGATCGTCCACGCCAATCACTGGCAGAGCCCGGTGGCGTTGTCTAAGCTGCGCGAAACCGGACTTCGCGACGTGCCGGACAGTCTCTATCGCGACCACCGCGTGCGCCGGCACCTGTCGGCGCGGCATGGAGACATAACCATCGACGACCTGAAGGAAGCGCTGTTCGACAACTTCGCTTCGCCGTTCAGTGTTTGTCGCCCGCAGATCAGGAAGGAAGGTGGCAATCTCTCGGCGACGGTGGCGATGATCGTCTTCGAACCAGCCGCCGGCGTCATGGAGATCGCGCCGTTGCCGGCCAAGAACCGTGAATTCACCCGCTACGAACTCACCATCGAAGACGAGATCCTCGAGCGGGCGGAGAAGGCAGTGCCCGCACGGGAGAGACCTTCGTTATCAGCACAGGAAAAAAGATGGTCCGCTTTGTCCTGACCCGCCTCGCCAGCGCCGTGCCGACACTCATCCTGGTCTCGGTCGCGGTCTTCGTGATGATGCGCTTCATTCCGGGCGATCCTGCGACGCTGATGCTGGGCGAGCTCGCGCAGCCCGGACAGGTCGATGCGATGCGGCATCAGATGGGGCTCGACCAGCCGGTGGTGGTGCAATATCTGATCTGGGCCGGCAACGTCCTTTCAGGCGATTTCGGACGCTCGATCGGCAGCGGGCAAGAGGTGCTGCCGCTCATCCTCGACCGTTTCGCCGTCTCCTCGACCATCGTCTTTCTCGCCGTGATTGTCGCCTCGGCGATCGCCGTGCCTGCCGGAATGCTGGCTGCTTGGAAGCAGGACAGTCTCCGCGACGTCACGGTCGTCGCCACCTCGACCATCCTGCTCTCGATCCCTAGTTTCTGGCTGGGGCTGATGCTGATGCTGATCTTCGGCCTCTATCTCGGCTGGCTGCCGGTCGTCGGCTACGTACCCTTCAGCCGCGATTTCGCGCAAGCCGCTCTGTATGTGATCCTGCCCGTGGTCACCTTGGTGCTCGTCGAGTCCGGCCCGATTGCGCGCATGGCCAGGGCCAGCACGATCGAGGTGGCGCGCCTGGAATACATCACCCATGCGCGGGCAAAGGGGCTTTCGGAAAGCGCGGTGATGTGGCGCCACGCTTTCAAGAATGCCTTCGCGCCCACCTTGACCCTGATTGGCTTGGTGCTCGGCAGCCTGCTTTCCAGCATCGTCGTCATCGAGACCGTCTTTACCATTCCCGGCCTCGGCCGGCTGCTGGTCGACGCGATCTATGCCCGCGACTATCCCGTGATTCAGGGATCGATGCTGTTCGTCGCCTTCATCTATGTCGCGGTCAATCTTCTCGTCGACCTGATTTACCCGCTGCTCGATCCGAGGGTTACCGCATGATCGCCCGTGCGCTCGGCCGGCCCGGTCTGAAATTCAACGCGATCTTCGGGATCGCCGTCACCGGGGCATTGATCCTTTTGGCCGTGTTCGGTCCGTGGATCGCGCCCTTCGATCCGCTCAAGCTCGATCTGCCGTCGCGCCTCAGCGGGCCCTCGCCTGTGCACCTGCTCGGCGCCGACGAATTCGGTCGCGACGTGCTCAGCCGCCTCGCCAGCGGCGCGCGGACCAGCGCCTGGATCGCTTTTGCGACGGTCGCCTTCGCATTGATCACCGGCACCCTCTTCGGCGTTCTCGCCGGTTTCCTGCGGGGCTGGGTCGATCGCGCCATCATGATGGTCAACGACGCCTTCCTCGCCTTCCCTGGCCTGCTTCTGGCGCTCGGCCTGATGGCGGTGATCGGCGCCAGCCGCGAGGGCATCATCGTTGCGCTCGGCCTTGCCTACATGCCGATCGTGGTGCGCGTGGTGCGGGCCTCCGTGATGACCATTCGCGAGCGGGAATATGTCGAGGCCTCGCGCGTGATGGGCAATAGCGAGATCATCACCATGGCGCGGCATGTGCTGCCCAATTGCGTTGCCCCGATCATCGTGCTCGCGACCACCATGTTCGGCTGGATCATCCTGTCGGAAAGCGCGCTGAGCTTTCTGGGACTGGGCGTCCCGCCTCCGGCGCCCAGCTGGGGCAACATGCTATCGACGGCGCGGCCCTATATCGGCCACGCGCCGCATCTGATTATCCTTCCGGGTCTCTGCATCTCGATCACGCTGCTCGGCATCAACATGCTGGGCGACGCGGTGCGCGACTGGCTCGACCCGAATATGTAGGTGCTGGAAACATGCTCGTGCCGGCCGGGGACAACAACACGATGCTTTCAGTGCGCAACCTGTCGATCTCGGTGGGACCATCGGGAAAGCGGATCGTCGACGAGCTGAATTTCGATCTCGCCTCTGGCGACATGCTGGCGCTGGTCGGTGAATCCGGTTCGGGCAAGACGATGGCGGCCCGCTCGATCCTGAGCTTGCTCCCTGCCCCGCTGATCACGACCGCTGACAGCAGCATCCGCTTCGAAGGACGGGAGCTCACAGGCCTTGCCGCAAAGGCACTGCGCCAGATACGCGGTGCACAGATCGGCATGGTTTTCCAGGAGCCGATGGTCTCGCTCAATCCCGCCGTCACCATCGGCGAGCAGATGGCGGAAGGGCTTCGCCTGCATCGCGACATGTCGCGCGCAGAGATCAAGGACCGCTCGCTGGCGATGCTGGAGAGGATCCAGATCAAGGATCCCGGCAAATGCCTTGCGGCCTATCCGCACGAATTCTCGGGCGGCATGCGCCAACGCATCATGCTGGCATCGGTCATGCTGCTCAAGCCTCGCCTGCTGATCGCCGACGAGCCGACCACGGCGCTCGACACGCTGGTGCAGCGCGACGTGCTCGACCTCATGGTCGAGCTGACGCGGGAGAATGGAACCGCCGTCCTGCTGATCAGCCACGACCTCGGCATGGTGTCGCACTATGTGAACAACGTGACGGTGATGTGCGAAGGCAAGGCGGTCGAACAGGGAAGCAGCACCCAGGTCCTTCACGCACCGCAGCACGACTATACCAGGCGGTTGGTGGATGCGCTTCCCAAGCGCAGCGCCGGCGGATCGAGAAGAGCCGTCAACGGCCCGCCCGTGGTCGAGATCAGCAATGTCGTCATCGACTATCCGGGCCGTCCCAGGCTGTTTGCGCGCGCGCAGCCGAAGCGCGCCGTAGACCGCGTCGACCTTACCATCCGGCGTGGCGAAACCCTGGCGTTGGTCGGCGCGTCGGGCTCCGGCAAGACGACGCTCGGTCGCGCCATTGTCGGCCTCGTCAGGCCGTCCAGCGGAACGATCTCGTTTCTTGGCAAGGCGATTGCAAGTGGACGACCGGCTGACACGCGATTGCAGCGGCGCGACATGCAGATCGTCTTCCAGGACCCCTATTCCTCGCTGGACCCTCGCCAGTCCATTGCGGAAATCGTCACCGAGCCGTTGAAGCTCGACACCGAATTGGATCGCAAGCGGCGGACCGCGCGCATGAATGAGGTCATCGAGGAAGTGGGACTGGCGCGCGACCTTCTCGAGCGTTTCCCGCATCAGCTGTCAGGCGGGCAACGCCAGCGCGTCGCGATCGCGCGGGCGATCGTCAGGCGACCGGCCTTCGTCGTTGCCGACGAGCCGGTTTCGGCGCTGGACATGACGGTGCAGAAACAGATCCTGCTCCTGATCCGGTCGTTGCAGGAACGCTACGGTTTCGCCTGTCTGTTCGTCTCGCATGATCTGGGTGCGGTGGAGCAGGTTGCCGATAGGGTCGCCGTCATGCAGGAGGGAAGGATCGTCGAGATCGGCGACCGCGACGACGTCTTCGACCGGCCGCGCCACGCCTATACGCGCGCCCTTCTCGATGCGGCGATGCTGATCGATCGCCGTTTCGCCGACGGCGCGGGCGCACGCAAGGCAGTGGCGCAATGACGGCGACACGGCTCGTCTCCGCATCATGACGCCGTTCGGCCATATCAAGGAAATCTGGCGATATCCCGTCAGTTCGATGGGCGGCGAAGGGCTGGACGGGACGGAGCTTGCGGAAGGCGGGATTCCGGGCGACCGGATCTGGGGCGTCGTCGACCGGCGCGACGGAATTGTTGCCGCGCCGGAGAAGCTAAAACATTGGCGGCCGCTGCCGAACCTTCTTGCAAGGCTGCGGGGCGACAGGCCGGAAATCGGATTGGACGATGGCTCCTGGATCGATGCCGGCTCCAGCCTCGCAGGTGAGCTGGTTTCGGCCTTACTTGATTTCCCGGCGGCGCTGCACCCACATGTCCCGTTCGGTTCGCAAGCCCACGATCATATCGCGCCACGCTATCAGCGCGCCGACATCCACATCGTCACGTCAGCCCGATGGACAGGCTTGCCGGCCTGGTTCCGGATCCGTCGCAAGTGGATTCCAGGCGGTTCCGGCCCAATATCGTGATCGAAACCGACGCTTCGCAGGACGGTTTCGTCGAGCAGCAGATCATTGGGAAAGTGCTTTCCATCGGCGAGGCACGGATCGTGATTTCGGAGCCTTGTGCGCGCTGCACCTTCACGGCGCTGGCGCAAGGCGATCTTGCCTTCGAACCGGCAGTGCTGCAAACCATAGCACGCCATGGTAAAGGCGGCTTCGGCGCGCTCTGCCAGATCGTGCAGCCGGGCAAGATCATGCTGGGCGACAGGGTCACCTTGAACGAAGCTTGACCGTTCTTCCAGCTTTCAATGCCGGACGGCGGCACGTTGCGGCGGCTGATGGGTGAGATGGGCCGTAAGTTCGATGGCGGCTATGCGGAGTATGCGTTGTTGCCGAACTCGCTGCTGATGCCGGCCACTACGCACCGCGTCCTTGATACACCGAATTCATCCCCTAGTTTACCTCCGTGGGCGCCTTAGTCGCGAGTTTGCCTGGGGGCGGCGGCGGTTGCGCCGTCCTGACTGCATGCCGCGGAAAGACGGTTTGACCGACGCACTTTATGGAGGTGGTCGTGCGTCAATCCCCTGAATCCAGCTGGGCATATTTCGCATTCGTTTGCTCGATCGCGGTAGCTTGCGCAGGAGCTGCAGAAGGCGGCCAGCGCGGCGGAGGCAATAGCGCTGGCGACCATGGTGGCGGAGGCAATAGCGCTGGCAGCCATGGCGGAGGCAATAGCGCTGGCAGCCATCACGGTGAAGGCCGCAAAGGCGGCCCGCACAAAGGACCTGGCGGCAAGCCCAGCGGCTCCAGCAGTAGTCCACCGGTGGATGACGATGGGACCAGCACCGCTGCAACGGCGGCAGTGGCGGCAACTACGACCGCCACTGCCGTCAGTGTCGTCCCGTCCGTAGAGGCCGGACGGTCGGTCGGCCTTCCGCCCAGCCTCCAGCCTCCCAGTGACGTCAACAGTCCATCAACGGTCAGTCCGATCAAAGCGCTGCCGGGCGTCCCGGATGAAGTCGTTCGCGCCTGCCATGATGCAATCGAGTCGGCCGCCGCCCCGTTTGGCGCGACCAGTGTGCGCGTCAGCAGCGCAGGTTCCATACATCAGTTGAGCCCGGATACGATCTCGGCTCCCATTGAGGTCAGCATCGACTATGTACGGCAGGGCAAGGTGGAGACGCGGCAGGCGCCGATCAAATGCGAATTGAACGCGACTGGCGGCGTGATCGGGCTGACATAGCGCATCGCAGACTCCTCGCCGACGAGAGCAGGATGAATTCGAACGGGTGATTTCATCCTGGCATAACTCCTTGTTTTGCCCGAAGTGGCCCCGGCGTCGTGAGCGGGTGCGTGGCAATGCCTTCCGAAAGCCTTCGATAGGAGGACCGCGCAGTCGTTTTGGAAATCACTCCAATGTCGCGTGTCTTGGCCTGAGGGAATAGGGAAGCGTGAGAGAACGCACCCGGGTAATCCGCGACGGGTTGCGAACCTTGCTACGTGCAGTCTTCTGGCTGACAGCCTTCACCGGGCCGGTAGCGGCTGCTGCGCGGCCGGAGCGCGGCTTCAGCGGTCGCTCAATCTGCGCGCTGCGACGCTCAGTCCTAAGCCTGTCATTGTCCGCGCGCGCCGCAGCCAAGTCGCGGGCAAGAGAAACATTGGCTTCACGTTGCTTGTCCAGAGCCTCCTTCAGCCTGGTGACCCGTACCAAAAGTGCTCGGGCGGCGGCGCGTTCGAGGCGAACCTTATCGAGATCCTCATGGGTCGAGACTGCTGCAGCGCGTTCTCGTGCCAGCGCTTGCGCCGTCTCGGTTGCAGTCTGCTCGGCACGCTCTCTCGCTGACACCGCTCTGGCTCGTTCCTGTTCAGACGCGTCGCGCTCGAGGCGAGCTTTTTTTAGCTCCTCACGAATCGACGCTGCTGCAGCGCGTTCTCGAGCCAGCGCGCCCTCCGTCTCGGCTGCGGTCTGCTCCACTCGTTCTCTCGCTGTGACTGCACCGGTCCGTTCCTGCTCAGCCGCGTCCGCGCGCTCCATGAGTGCGGCATTGGACAGTTTCACTTCGGCGAGGTCGCCACGAAGGTTCTCTGACTTCCGGCGTTCGTCGTCGAGCATTCCGCTCGCTTGCGCCAGCGAAGCCTTGGCTTTGGCGCGATCCTCGGCGGCCTCGGCCTCAAGCTGTTCAATTTTCGCCCGCGTTCGCGATAGATCGCGCGCCCGCAATGCGGCTCGCTGACGCTCCAGATAAGCAGCGGGCATCTCCGCAAAGACATAATTGGTGGCCTCGCTCAGCATTGTGCGGGCATCTCCCGCTATGCGCCGCAATGCGTCAAGTGTGCGGGCTGCCGCGAGCTCGTTGCGCAATCGCTCCTCGCGTGCGTTGTCGGAGGCTGCCATGCTTGCCCTCAGCGCATCGATCTGCTTGCGCGACTCGAGGAGTGCTCCCTGCAGAGCAGCGCTCCTGGCGCGTTCGCCTTCCGCCACCCGGTGCTCCTGGCCGCCCAATTCCCATGCGGCGGCTGCCTGACCACCGGCTGCCCCGACTTGCGCCCGGGCAGCCGCGAGATCCGGGCTGAGCAAGTCGACACTCGTGCCTTGGGCGCGCGAAATGGCGGGGGCGCTTTCGACCCAGTTTTGTCTCGTCATCGCATAGCTAAGCGGCACGGCCAGACAGATTGCGGCGACGCCCAAGCGGGGCACAAGACCGATCGGCTTGCGAAGGCGAGGAGGGGAGGCCGTTACGATCGTCGGCTCGGGATCCAGGCTGAACCCTCCCCTTTGAGCTGTGACATTCAAACTGCGCTGCGCCGGATTGGCCAACTGAGCAACTTTGCGCGGGGAAGCCTTATGACCCAATTGGTCCCATGCTGACCCGCAAATTCGCTCCCCACGTTCCGCGGGGGCGAGTTGTGTCGGCATACGGCTCAAAGCCCACAATACTGGACTACTTACGGCGGCAAGATTAGCCGCCACCTGCCTACGAACATAGCCAGCGATTTCTCTGACCGATGTCGCAAGGCGGCCGGATTGCGGTATGTCCGTCGCGGAAGCGTTGGTCTGGGCCGCAGACGAGCTCTCGCAAGCTTCGGAGCTCACGTCGAAATACTCGATTCGCACCCCGAACCGAAGGTAATTGGCATCCTGACGCCGAACGTCCAGGTCTGCGGTGTCTGAGGCCACGGCCACCTGAGAAGAAGAAGCAGGCTCGTTTGCAAGATTGACCGGGCTTTCCCAATCCCAAGATGCCACCTCGGGGGGATCAGATCCGCCTTCGCTCACATCTGATTTGAGGCGATGCCGTTGCACCGCGATAAGGATACGCCGGAGCACAAGATAGAGGCCCACCGAGGCAAGTGTTGCTGTCCCGCCCAGGATGGCGAGATCTGCGTCGTTTGCGTAAATTTCGGCAAGAGGATTTGGCATTGCCTTGCCTGTGCGTTCTTGGGTGTATTCTCAAGTTCGTGAAGCGGTGTTTGGTCCTCGCCTTGTGCTGGCTAAAGCCTTCGATCGCTTTCGAAGCTGTCACTTGCTTCGAGATCCCTCCAGTGCTCGGAGCGCCGGTCGCGCGCTGATAGACAGGCCGGCGCAGCTGACTTTCATTTGAATCGAAACTTGAAGATGCCGTGGCCGCCGATTATCGGTCGCCAAGGGCGCACAGGCTCTGAAAGCCGACTTGCAACTCTGCATCTCAACGTCCCGAGAGTTCTCCCACGGTGCGCACCATTCCGCCATTTCCGGCTCTGGACGGTCCGCCTGACTTTTAAGCTAGGTCACAAAGCTAGGTCACAGACCTCCACGGTCAACCGTCACCTCATACTAAACGTCAGAAGCACTTCGGCCCCGCACAACGGCCATCGCTGCTCGGATCGCTGTCGAACGACCGCTCCTGGCGCGCACACGCGCCGTCGGAGAGCTGGTGAGTTTAGGATCCTTCCCACCCTGAGCGGGTTTACGGCCCCGGAACCAAGAGTCAGGTTTTCACACCAGGTACCTCAAACGAAAGATCGGAGGACAACACGCCTCCGATCTTTCGAGCAACAGACAATCGCCAGCTCCTATTCGCTTTTCCAGACGCCCCATACGCGGGGGTTTGCCGCCGGCCATACCGAATAGCCCTTCACCTTCGATGACACCGCGTCGACCGATGGCTCGTAATAGAGGCCAAGGATCGGCACATCCTTTGCCATGAGGGCATGGAGCTGCTTGAACAGCGCCTTGCGTTGCGCTGGGTCGGTCGTCGCCATCGACCTCGTGTAGAGGTCGAGGGCCTCCTTGTTGTCCCACTGCGCCGTCGGGTCGGTCGCCTTGTCGCCGAGGATGACGCCATACATCAGCGACGGATCGAGACGAGCCGAGTAGCCGAAGGACTGGATCTGGAATTTGCCGGCAAGGTAATTGTCGAGCTGTGCCGCCCAATCCAGCACTTCGAGCTGGGCGTTGAAGCCCGCGGCCGTCAGCATCGCCTGCAGCAGCACCGCGTTCTCATACATCCCCTGGTAGCGGGTGTTGGTCTGGATCTTGATCGGCTGGCCCTTGTAGCCGGCCTCGTCCAGCAGTGCCTTAGCCTTGACCGGGTCGTATTCCGGCCATTTAAGAAATTCGTCGTCGAAGAACGAGCTCGCCTGGGCGACGGCCGAGGGATCTCCGGTGGCGACACCGTTGGTGCGGGCGGCGGCGATCTGGTTGATGTCGGCGGCATGCGCCAGCGCCGTGCGTATCTTGGCATTCGACAGCAGCGGGTCCTTGGTTTGCAGCAGGATCGCCGTCCATGACAGGCCTTGCGTCGACAGCACCGTCATGCCCCGCGACTTGGCTTCCTCGACACGCGATGATTCAAGATCGGGAAGCACGTCGAGCTCGCCGGCAAACAGCGCGGTCTCCGCCGCCGCCGTGTCGGGGATGACGATGAAGCGCACCTCGTCGACATAGGCCTCACGGCTGCCGGCAAAGCCACTTGGCGCCTCCTTCACCGGCTTGTAGTCGGGAAAGCGTTCGAGCGCCAAATACTGGCCCTTGACCCATTCCTTCAGCGTGAACGGGCCGCTGCCGATGGCGGAATCGGCGATCCATTTGCCGTCAGCGCCGACATTCTTCGGGCTGGCGACCCAGCCATTGCACTGGACACTGGCGAGCTGCGCCAAAAAGAGCGCATTCGGCGCGTTGAGCGTGAAGACGACGGTGCGTGGATCGGGCGTCGCCACTTGCTCGACCTTAAGGCCCTGGCTGCCATCGAAGAACGGAATGCAGAACCACTGGTTGGCTGGGTCCATGCGGCGATCCCAGTTCCATCTGACGTCGGATGAGGTCACGGCGTCGCCATTGTGGAAAGCCGCGCCGTCGCGCAGCGTAAAGGCATAGGTCTTGCCGTCGTCCGACACTTTCCAGGATTCGGCCAGTGCCGGCCCTACTGTGAGATCGGCGCGATATGCCACCAGCGTCTCAAAGATATGGTGCAGCACCGTGTCGGTATTCGCGTCTCGGCTGAGACCGTCGGTGGCGCGGATGTCGGCGTTGATGCGAACCTTGAGCGTGCCGCCGGTTTTCGGCTGCTCCTGCGCCGTCGCCGGCAATGCACACGCCATCACGGCGATTGCCGCCAGCACCTGGATCAATCGTCTTCCCATTCTCAATCCTGTTCCCATTTTTTTATCTCCAGTTTGTTGACTGCAGTTTTTCAGGCAGGCGCGGCATTCAATGTCCGCGCAAAGAACTCCTTGACTTTGGCGATGAGCTCGCGGTCGTTGTGAGCGATGCTAGGCACGACATCCAACTGCACCTCGACGCCGTGTCTCTCCAGGCTGCCCTTCAACGATCTGATCCGGTCGTTGCGGGTCGCGCCGGCGAGATCGGCGCCGGGCATCCACCAGTCATCCTCCGGCTTGATGGTGATCTCCCAGGTTTGGAGATCGTCACCACCGATCACCATCTGCACGGCGACCTTGCGCATGGCGTCGAGGTCGACGTTCTTGCCGAACACTCTCTCGAAGTCGCGCACCCCGACCCAGAAATCGTGATCGAAGTCAAGCAGCGTCACGACGCCCGGCGCACCGATCGATGCGGCCAGCAGACGTTCGGGATGGAGGAACAGGAAACGATGGGTGAAATGGCCGCCCCCAGAGAAGCCGTACATCAGCACACGGTCGCCGCGGATGCGATAACGCTCGCGCATCTCCTCGACCATGTCGAGCAGCACGGCATCGTAGTGGAGGTCGCCCCGGCGCAGCATCTTGTAAGAGGAAAGATCGCCCGGAAAACAGATATTCGCCGGGAAGAGCGGGGCGAGCACGATCACGCCGTTCTGTTCGGCGAAGTCGGCAAAGGCGTCCCGGTAGGTGAGCATGCCGCGTTCGGTGCCATGCACGATCACCGCCAGCGGATAGGTCTTGCCGCCGTCTTCGTCATAGTCCTCGGGCACATAGGCACAATAGGGGAAGCGCTGGTCGAAGCGGGAGGCGTACACCGAGGTGTGCCCGAAATCGTAATAGGACAGGCGTTTGCCATGTCCGCTGACGTTGCGCATCGAATTTTCCTAATCTCAATCTCATTGTTTCATCATTTTGTGTGACTGAAAAGCATTTGTTTAACCCTGATGTCAGGAAAGTACGTATTTTACATCGCATAACGCCGAAACTTCCGGAGCAGGCATGAGCAGGTGTCCGGCCGTCGCGCGTCAGTTCGGGGTTCCGGAAACTTGACGTGCTGCAAAAGGCGCATCGCGCCTCGTTTACGTCTCGCACGATAGCGGCGCGTGCGCGTGGCCCATCTGGGCTTCGATCGCGGCGACGATCGCATCGGCGCCGTCGGCTCAAGGTCGGCCGAGCGTCATGACAAACGACATCGTGAAGTTGTGCAGGTTGACTCGATTATCTGCTTGCCTAACTAGGTTCTCGGGGCTCAGCGCAAATCACTACAGTCGGTATGATATCTTCCCGCATCCGAACGCTTGTCCTTGTTGTTGTTCTCCTGGCCGGCAGTTCGATCGTGGCCTCCTGCGTCGCCCCTGACGACACGTCGAACCTCTCAAAGGAAGACGCCACAACGGCGGCAGCCCGCAAAGAGATGGTCGGTCTCAGCGAGGCGGACGTTCGAATGTGCGCTGGCTTTCCGACTGCCACCGCCGATGCGGGCGAAAGCCAGATCTGGACGTATCAGCGTACCGTTCAACGCGGCAATCTCAACGTCGTGATTCCAACTTTGGCCGTGGGTGCGGTCCCGACGGTTGGAGGATCGCTCAATGTCGATCCTGGCGGCTATTGCAACACGCAAATCCGAATGGTCGGTGGCCGTGTTGCCGAGGTCGCCTACGCCGGCGACAACAACACGCAGAACCACCGCGATGCGCTCTGCGTCAGCACGGTAGACGGCTGCGTGGCATATGCCCGCCAGCGCCATCAAGTCAGGACAGGAGCCATTTCCAGGTAATCGGGCCGGCTGGCGCACCCCAGGCCCTGCACCGTTCGTTCCTATTTCAGGCAAGCGTTCGATATTCCGAACAGCTGCCAGAGACCGACCTCCACGCCGATCAGCCTTGCGAAGGCCGGTCGCCCGGAACCATTCTTGTGGTCGGGAGTACAAGTAGTCGGGAGCACAGGGAGTCGGGAGTACAGGGAGTCGGGAGTACAGGGACGGCAGACGATGATCATCACCCGCAGGACGTTCGTGAAGGCTGCCGCCACTTCCGGAGCGGCTCTGGTGCTGCCGGGAACCGCGCCCGGCGCGCCGCCTGCGCCGGTGATGCGGGCCGTGCCCTCCTCGGGAGAGATGCTTCCCGCTGTGGGCCTGGGCACCTGGATCACCTTCAATGTCGGCGACGATCCGGTGCTGCGCGACGAGTGCGCCGAGGTGATGGCGGCCTTCTTCGCGGCGGGCGGCCGCATGATCGATTCCTCGCCCATGTACGGCTCCTCGCAGCCTGTGATCGGCTATGGCCTCGAGAAGCTCGGCCGGCCCGAAGCGCTGTTTTCCGCCGAGAAGGTCTGGACCTCCTCCGCCGCCGACGGACCCGCGCAGATCGAGCAGTCGCGCCGCTTGTGGGGTGTGCCGCGCTTCGATCTCGTGCAGGTCCACAACCTCGTCGCCTGGGAAACGCATCTCGAAACCTTGTTCGCCAAGAAGGCGGACGGGCGGATCCGTTATGTCGGGATCACGACGTCCGAAGGACGACGGCACGACCTGTTCGAACAAATCATGCGCGCGCATCCGCTCGACTTCGTGCAGCTCACCTATAACATCGTCGACCGCGAGGCGGAGGAGCGGCTCCTGCCGCTGGCGGCCGAGCGCGGGATGGCCGTCATCGTCAACCGGCCGTTTCGCCAAGGCGCGCTGACGCGCCAGCTCGAAGGCGAGACGCTGCCGGACTGGGCGGCGGAGATCGGTGCCGGGACCTGGGCGCAGTTCATTTTGAAGTTCATCCTTTCGCATCCCTCCGTAACCGTCGCCATCCCCGCCACCACCCGCGTCGAACACGTGCGCGAGAACGTGCTGGCGGCGACTGGTCCCCTCCCCGACGCGGCCATGCGCGATCAGATGGCGGCCTACGTCCGGAATCTCTAGATGTCGGAATGGTGGACCTACCGGCTGGAAGATTTCCTGCTATTCTCGCCGCGCGTCTACTGGCGCATGTTCGAGTTGGCCAATGCCGCCTTCTGGCCGCTGCATCTCCTGACGCTCGCCGCCGGCCTCGCCATTGTCCTGCTCGTGCTGCGGCGGCCGCCTCGCCACGGCCTCTGGATTGCGCTCGTCCTCGCCGCGCTCTTTGCCTTCGTCGGCTGGTCCTTCCTGTCGAGCCGCTATGCCGTGATCAACTGGGCGATCGCCTATGTCGCGCCGGCCTTCGGCCTGCAGGCGCTGCTGCTGGCGTTCGGCGGTGCCGCGCGCGGCGGCCTCGCCTTCGAGCGGCGGGACATCGCAGCAAGGCTCGGGCTGCTGATCATGGCCGCTGGCCTCGTCGTCTATCCCCTCCTGCCGCCGCTTTTCCGGCGGCCATGGACAAGCGCCGAGGTCTTCGGCATCGCGCCGGACCCGACTGCGATCACGACGCTCGGCGTCCTGCTTGCAGCGAGCGGCAGGCCTGTGCCGCTGCTGTTTGCGATCCCGCTGCTGTGGCTGCTGCTCAGCGGCCTGACGCTCCATGCCATGGGCGATCCGCAGGCCTGGCCGCCGCTTCTGGCAGCGAGCACCACTGTCGCTGCCTTGGCCCTGCGCCGCATTGCTCGGTGATGCGATAACGCTTCGGCATTTGCTCCGGCAAGAAACGTGAGCGTTTGTCGGCAGCACGTTTGTTCTTGGTTTGTGCCGGCAGCTGTGCTATGAAATTGTTTACGGTGCCTATTCGCGCCAACGACCCGCGGCCGAGGCGGGTTTTTGTTTCAGGTTCGGCGCCATCCTTCACAGGGCTCCAAATCCATCTCTGACGGCGTGGCAGGATTCCTGGCGTGGCGACCAGTACAGCAGGACCGACTGTCGCGCTCTCAGCGCGCCGCCCACACCAGGCCGCGGCGAAATATCGTTCGCATCTGCGGCACCGCGAACTCCCTGACGGCATGTCCGAGTGCCGAATAGAACACCCTTCCCTTGCCGTGCCGGCGCTTCCAGACGACCGGCATGACCACGCCTTCTATCCAGGACGCGTGCTCGCCGGAGAAGGTGGTGGTCGCCAGCACCTCATTCGATGGATCCACATGCATGTAGTACTGCTCGGAGCGGTACGGGAAATCATCGATGCCGTTCATGATCGGATCGTCGCGCCTGATGATGTCGACCCGGTAGTCGATGATGTTGCCTGGGTGGGCCACCCACTGACCGCCGCACATGAACTGGTATTCCGTGGCTTCACGAAAGGCATCGCACATGCCGCCGTGATAGCCGCCAAGGCCGACACCGCCCTCGACTGCCTTTGTCAGGTTGAGCTCCTCGTTCTTCGCAAGCTTGGCCATCGTGTAGATCGGGACGATCAGGCTCAGATCGGCGATCGCCGGGTCGGCGAATATCTCGGTCGTGGTTTCGATGCGCACGCCAAACCCTTCCTCTTCGAGCATCGCCTTGACGAGGCGCGCACCTTCTTCCGGCTCGTGTCCATCCCAGCCGCCCCATACGATCAGCGCTTGCCGCATATTCTTCTCCGTCAGTTGGTGCATGAAGACTGTCAGCAAGATGATCGATGAAACAAGAGCTGTACGAAATTAGTGGTGACGGGTTTCAATTTGGCAGTTTGCACAGCAGAGCCCAACGCCGCGGTAGACGGCCACGGTTCAGTGGATCGCCGCATTCTTTTGCGTGGCGCGGGTCAGGTTGGCGACGCTCATGGCAACCGATGCCAACAGCGCAAAAGCCATGCTTGATGCCGATAGGCTCGGCACTGCAAGGGTGGTGATCTGCCCCTTAGAACCACCGCCGCTCAGGTTCGGAACTCTTTGCAATCACAATTCCCAAGACAACACCGAGCACGCCGCCAAGCATCATCGCCGAAGATATTGTGCCTGGATTCTGCTGGACAGTTTCAGTCACGGTGTGCGCCTGGCTACGCAATTGCCGGGCTGCGCGCGAGGCCCGTTCGGCGGCGCTGTCGTACCAGCCCTCTGCCTCCTCGGCGCGGTCGGAAAGGGTCCGATTTATTTTCGTGATCTCGCGGCGAAGCTCAGCGATCTGCTTCTTCATCGCCTCCTGGGCTTCGTTTGCCGCCTTTGAGGCGCCTGCGTTGTTAGGGGTTTCGGCCATTGGATCTCTCCCTTTGGTATCAGACAGGGGAACGGTCGCAGGCGCGCAGGGTTCCTTGTCTTGGAAAACAGCACCGTTGATTGCGTTATCAAGCATTCCCCTGCACGCGCGTGTGGCGAGCGATGATCCTCTCCTCGTCGGTCGCGACGACGCGTATTTCGACCTTGCTGTCCGATCGGCTTATGATCTCGGCATGAGAGCCATTGGATGGCTCGTCGATCGCCACGCCAAGCCAATGAAGCCTTTCGCATATCGCCTTGCGGACCGGCGCTGAGCGCTCGCCAATGCCGGCGGTGAACACGAGGCATTCGAGGCCGCCCAACGTGTTGGCGAGTGCGGCAACTTCCCTTGCGGCCCGGAAAGCAAAAAGATCTACCGCTTCGCGGGCGTGGGGATCGTCGCTCGCTTGCAGCGTGCGCATGTCGCCCGAGATGCCGGATATTCCGAGCAGCCCGGATTCCTCATAGAGCATGTGCTGCAGAGCCTCCCCCGCGATACCTCTCTCCAGGATGAAGTACAAAAGCACCCCCGGATCGATAGCGCCGCAACGCGTGCCCATGACCAGGCCGTCGAGCGCGGAAAAGCTCATCGTCGTATCGACGCTTCTTCCGTCGCGCATGGCGCACAGGCTCGCTCCGTTGCCGAGATGGGCGACGATCGTCCGCTTCGCTGCAAGACTGGGCGCTATCTCCTTGAGCCGCCCGGCGATGTATTCGTAGGAAAGACCATGAAACCCGTAGCGGCGGATTCCGTCCTCATCAAATCTACGCGGCAGCGCGAAGCGGCTCACGATCGGATCGATCGTCTGATGGAAGGCTGTGTCGAAACATCCGACCTGCGGCAGATCCGGCCGCAGCGCCGCAAGTGTGCGGATCGGCGCGAGACTGCGAGGCTGATGCAGCGGAGCAAGCGGCGTCAGCCTGTCCAACGCCTCGATCACGTGAGGCGTCAGGCGGACGGGTTCGACGAAGTCGCGCCCGCCATGCACGATGCGGTGTCCGGCGGAGACCAGTTTTCTGCCGCCAAGTTCGCTCTCGATCCAGTCGAGCAACGCGTCGATGCCCGCATTGCGCGCGTCTCCAGCAAGCGGCCGATCACACTGCACTGTTCCATCGGCCGCTTTCACGCTGAGCCTCGGCGCATTGCCCAGGTCCAGCGTACCACGCGAGACGAGTTGCAGTTCTGCCGACGGTTCAAGGTCATATAGTCCGAACTTGATACTGGAGGAGCCGGCGTTCAGTGCAAGAATTGCGTGTCGCATCAATCGGCAACCTTCGTCGCACTGTTATCAGGCCAGTTCCACTTCTGAATCTCGGGCATGTCTTCGCCGTACTCGCGGACATAAGCCTTGTGTTCCGCAAGCTTCCCGTGAAGTTCGGCGGCAAGATTTTTCGCCCGTTCGGCGAGACCTGGCACGCGTTCGATCGCGGCGAGCGCCAGGTGAAAACGGTCAAGTTCATTGAGTACGACCATGTCGAACGGCGTGGTGGTGGTGCCTTCCTCGCGAAAACCGTGCACGTGCATGTTGTCATGATTGGCGCGTCGGTAGGTCAGCCGGTGGATGAGGTAGGGATAGCCGTGATAGGCGAAGATGACCGGCCTGGTTTTCGTGAACAGCGCGTCGAAATCCTCATCGGTGAGGCCATGCGGATGCTTTGAATTCGACTGCACCGTCATCAGGTCGACCACATTGACGACGCGAACCTTCAGGTCTGGAAGCGCCGAACGCAAAATGTCGGTGGCAGCGAGCGTCTCCAGTGTCGGCACGTCGCCGGCGCAGGCCATCACCACATCCGGATCCTCGCCCTTGGCAACCGTTCCGGCCCATTCCCAGATTCCCGCCCCCGCCCTGCAGTGGGTTTCTGCGTCTTCGACAGACAGCCATTGCGGCGCCGGCTGCTTGCCGGCGGTGATGACGTTGATGCGGTTGTAGGTTCTCAGGCAATGGTCGGTGATCCAGAGCAGCGTATTGGCATCCGGCGGGAAATAGAGCCTGACGGTATCGGCCTTCTTGTTGGCGACAAAATCGGCAAAGCCCGGATCCTGGTGACTGAAGCCGTTGTGATCCTGCCGCCAGACATGAGAGGTCAGCAGGTAATTGAGTGAAGCGATCGGCTTGCGCCAGGCAAGCTCGCGGGATGTCTTCAGCCATTTCGCATGCTGGTTGACCATGGAATCGACGATGTGGATGAACGCCTCGTAACAGGAAAACAGGCCATGCCGGCCGGTCAGCAGATAGCCCTCCAGCCAACCCTGGCAGAGATGCTCGCTGAGCACTTCCATGACACGGCCGTCACGGGAGAGCTGGACGTCGTAGGGCTCGATCCGCTGCATCCAGACCCGGTCCGTAACCTCGAAGACTTCGTCAAGGCGGTTGGAGGACGTCTCATCCGGCCCCATCAGCCGGAAATTCCTGGCCTCCGCATTCAGGCGCATGACGTCGCGGAGATAGCTTCCGACAACCCGCGTCGCCTCGGCTGTGGCACCTCCCGGACGCGGCACGTCGAGCGCCAGGCTTTTCCAATCGGGAAGCACGAGGTCGCGCTTCAGCAATCCGCCATTGGCATAGGGGGTTGCGCCCATGCGCTTTGACCCGGTTGGCGCAAGCGCCGCCAACTCTGGATGCAGATGCCCTCTGTTGTCGAACAGCTTTTCCGGCTCGTAGCTCCGCATCCAGTCTTCGAGGATCTTGCGGTGCGCCTCGTTGCCGCGCGCGTTCGACACCGGAACTTGATGCGAGCGCCAGAAATCCTCGACCTTCTTACCGTCGACCTCCTTCGGTCCGGTCCACCCCTTCGGGCTGCGCAGCACGATCATCGGCCACAGCGGACGCTCTCCCTGCCAGCCCGACGCTCGGGCGCGCTTCTGGATGGAGCGGATTCTGTCCAGCGCGGTGTCCAGCTTCGTGGCCATCAACCGATGCATGGGAATCGGCTCGTGTCCTTCGACGAAAAGTGGTTCGTAGCCATAGCCGGCGAACAGGCCCCGCAATTCCACGTCATCCATGCGGGCAAGGATCGTCGGGTTGGCGATCTTGTAGCCGTTGAGATGCAGGATCGGCAGCACGGCGCCGTCGGATGCCGGATTGAGGAACTTGTTGGAGTGCCATGCCGCCGCGAGCGGACCGGTCTCCGCTTCACCGTCGCCGACGACGCAGGCGACCACCAGATCAGGATTGTCGAAGGCCGCGCCGAAGGCATGGACCAGCGCATATCCCAGTTCTCCGCCTTCATGGATCGAGCCGGGCGTTTCCGGAGCAGCGTGGCTCGGCACTCCACCGGGGAAGGAGAATTGCCGGAAGAGTTTCCTCAGGCCGTCTTCGCCCTGGCCGATCTCAGGATAGATCTCGCTGTAGGTTCCCTCAAGCCACGTGTTCGCCACCATCGCCGGGCCGCCATGACCTGGGCCGCAGATAAACAGAACGTCGAGACCGCGTTCCCGGATAACGCGGTTCAGGTGGACGTAGATGAAGTTGAGGCCAGGTGTCGTGCCCCAATGGCCGAGCAGCCGCGGCTTGACGTGCTCGGCTTTCAGAGGCTCGCGCAGCAGCGGATTGTCGAGCAGGTAGATCTGGCCGACCGAAATGTAGTTCGCGGCGCGCCAATAGCGATCCATGAGATTGACCTGATCAAGGCCTGTTGTCTGCGCAGTGGTCCGAGCCTCGTCGTTCATGGAAAGTCTCCAGAATGCGTTCGCCCGTCGATATCTGGAGTGAGATCGCCTCGGAGAAAGGATTTTCACGGAAATAAGTTCGGCTGGAGCCGCCATTTGCGCCTGCCAATCGCTCTTTGCAGGAACCTGGAAGCTCGCCAACGGTTAAGGTGGCAAGCCGCCGAAATGAGATCAAGCGCTGCCGATCCGAGCGCACGCCGACCGAGGATTGTCGCCGGGGAGCCGTTAAGCACGATTGAGGGACAATCAGTGCGGAGGACCGCCAGCCCGAAAGAGGAGCAAAAGATGCTCGATCTTCCCGATGCACGCGACCGAATGGTCGAAGTCCAGCTCAGCCGCCGTGGCATCCATGACCGCGAGGTACTGCAAGCGATGCGTGAGGTTCCGCGCGAGGCTTTCGTCGCACCCGGCTTTGAAGAGTTCGCCTACGAGGATGGGCCGCTGCCGATCGCCGAAGGTCAGACGATTTCGCAGCCCTACATCGTCGCCTTGATGATCGAGATGGCAGAGATCGGACCGGGCGACCATGTCCTGGAGGTTGGCACCGGCTCAGGGTACGCGGCTGCCGTGATGAGCCGGATCGTCGAACGCGTCTACACGATCGAACGCCACGCCGGGTTGGCCGAAACGGCGAGACAGCGCTTCGAAGAGCTTGGCTATGACAATATCGAAGTCCGCACCGGCGATGGCACCAAAGGCTGGCCCGACGCAGCGCCCTTCGACGCCATTCTGGTCGCCGCCGGCGGACCCGGTGCGCCGCTTGCCCTTCAGGAACAGCTCGACGTCGGCGGCAGGCTCGTCATCCCGGTCGGCGACGAACCGCATGATCAGCGCCTTCTCAAGGTCACCCGAACCGGCGCTGCAACTTACAGCGAGGAGGATTTCGGCGGCGTGCGGTTTGTCCCGCTCATCGGCGAGCAGGGCTGGCCCGAGAGCGGCAGCCGTACCGCGGATCGTCGGTCCGGACCCGCACGCACGCGCAGCCTGCCGGAGATGATCGCGGCAGCGGCCGAACCGCTGCCGGATTTCGACGATCCGGCGTTCGGCGAATTGTTCGACCGGTTTGGCGACCGGCGCGTCGTCCTGCTTGGTGAAGCGAGCCACGGTACGTCGGAGTTCTACCGGGCTCGTGCGGCGATCACCCGCAGGCTTATCGAGAAGCACGGCTTCACCATCGTCGCGGTCGAAGCCGACTGGCCTGACGCAGCGGCGATTGACCGCCACGTCCGCCATCGGCCGTCGCGGGCTGACGCCGATCCGCCGTTCCAGCGGTTTCCCACCTGGATGTGGCGCAACACCGACGTTGCCGCGTTTGTCGACTGGATGCGACAACACAATGAGCGGATCAGGATATCGTCCCGGCTGGCGGGCTTCTATGGCCTCGACATCTACAATATGAGCGGATCGATCGGCGCGGTTCTGCAATATCTCGATCGGGTCGATCCGCAGGCAGCAAAGATCGCGCGTGAACGCTATGGCTGCCTGACGCCTTGGCAACACGAACCATCCACCTACGGCCGCGTCGCGCTCACATCGGGTTACGAGAAATGCGAGCAGGCCGTGCTTGAACAATGCCGCGAACTGCTTGCCAAGCAGCTCGACTATGCGCAGCAGGACGGCGTTGATTTTCTAGATGCCACCCAGAATGCCCGGCTGATCGCTTCCGCGGAACGCTACTATCGGATCATGTACTATGGCGGCGCGCAGTCCTGGAACCTGCGCGACACCCATATGTTCGAGACACTCGAGCATCTGCTGGAAGCCCGCGGGCCGAACGCCAAGGCGGTCGTGTGGGCGCATAATTCCCACATCGGAGATGCACGCTATACCGAAATGGGGATTGTCAGGGACGAAGTAAACATCGGCCAGCTCTCTCGCCAGCGTTTCGGCGACGAGGCTGCCTTGATCGGGCTCAGTACGCATTCCGGGACAGTGGCCGCGGCCTCCGACTGGGACAGCGAGATGGAAATCAAGCGGGTGCGGCCCTCGCTTAGCGATAGCTACGAGCGGCTTTGCCATGATTGCGGCGTCTCGCGTTTCCTGCTCGACATCAAGCGCGACGACGATCTTCGCGATCGGCTTCTGGAGCGTCGGCTGGAGCGCTTCATCGGCGTGATTTATCGGCCGGAAACCGAACTGCGCAGCCATTACGCGGCTGCCTCTCTTTCGCAGCAGTTTGACGCCTTCGTCTGGTTTGACGAAACCGTCGCGGTGACGCCGCTTGGGCCGGAGCATATGGGAGCGGGCGTTCCCGACACCTATCCGTTCGGGCTTTAGCCGCCTCTCGGACAACGCCGCATTAAGGTGAGTTTCGGCGGAACATTCATCGCGCCCTGCTGTTTTCTACAACAGGACCCTTTTCGAAGGAGTTGTGCCATGAGCGGAACCAAACATCCAAAGTGGAAAAAGCCGAGCGATGCCGATTTGAGGAACAATCCCGGTATCGGGACCTCCAAGGGGACGATCAAGGAAGGCGACGAACTCTTACTCGAAGGCGAAAACACGATCGAAGGCGATGTCGAGAACGACACCAACGCCCTTGGCGGGATCAATCCAAGGCAAAAGATGCGGACGAACAAGTAGCGTCGCTTCGTGTTACGAGGCAAGGGTCAGGGAGGAGCACATGCGCGCATTTATTGTCGCGGCACGCAGGAGATGAGAAGCAAGCTTCGGAGAGTATCCCATGACCGATCCTGATCCTGATCCGAACAATCCCGTGCCGATACCGGATAATCCGAATCCTGAACCTGCCCGGCCGCCTGCTCCGCCGGAAACTCCGCCGGATGAGCCTCCGGGCGTTCCTCCGCCTTCGCCCGATCCCATTCCCAGCCCGCAAAGGCAGCCCGTCGAAATTCCTCCCGAGACACCCTCCGAGATTCCGACGAAACCGACCTTCCCGGGTCCGACGGCCAGAGCATCGGACCCAAGAGTGGAAACCCGGCTGTAGAACGACGCCGTCGCCGGCCATCCGGGTTCTGGTCATTCCCCGATTTGGCTGGTCGAACGTTCGTTGAGCGTCCCGCCCGTTTGCGCATCGATCGCCGCCAGGCTGACCTCATAGCCCCACAGGGTGCGGATATGGCGGAGGGTGGCGTCGCGACTGGCCTCCTCCAGCATGATGCCGTTCTTCACCTTGTGCTCCAGCCGCAATTGTCGGTCACCGAGCAGATCAACATCCACCACTTGGATATCCGGCCGGCTCGCACCGATGTCGTAGCTCTGGGCGAGCCCGGCGCGTATCTTTTCGTAGCCACGCTCATTGTGGATCGACGCGACTTCGTAATGCGGTTCGCTAGCGGCATCGGCGAGGATAAAGAACCGCCATTTCCGCATCAGGGCGGGGCTCAGATACTGGCGGATGAATGATTCGTCGCGATGGTTCGCCCACGCGTCGAGCAGGGTTTCGCGCCAATTGCCGTTGCCGGCGATATCGGGGAACCAGTCACGATCCTCGGCGGTCGGCTCAGTCGATATGCGCTGAATGTCCTGCATCATGTCGAGGCCCAAGGCATAAGGATTGATGCCGGAAAAACGCGGATCGTCGAAGCCTGGCTGAAAGATCACGTTCGAATGGTTGCGCAGGATTTCCAGCATCGCGCCTTCATTGATCAGGCCGCGATCGAACAGCATGTTCATGAGTGTGTAGTGCACGAAAGTGGCGCAGCCTTCGTTCATTACCTGCGTTTGCCGCTGCGGATAGAAGTATTGCGCGACGACGCGGACTATCCTGATGATTTCACGCTGCCAAGGCTCCAGGACCAGGCTGTTTTTTTCCAGGAAGTAGAGCAGGTTCTCCTCGGGCAGGTTGAGCGTTTTCTTCCGCTCTGCGATGCCGGTGTCCGTTTCGTTGACCTTGGTCCCGTCCTTCGACGGCGGGAGCGTGCGCCACAGATCGTTGTAGGAACGCTCTTCGTACTCCAGGCGCTCACGAACGCCTTCTCGCTGCCGCTCCGACGAGAGCTTCGGCGGTCGGCGGTATCTGAACACGCCCTGTTCCATCAGCGCGTGGGCAGCGTCGAGGATGGCCTCCACCGCGGCGACGCCGTGCCGCTCCTCGCAACGGGCAATGTAACCCTTGGCGAAGTCCAGATAGCCCAGGATAGCGCTGGCATCCGTCCATTGCCGGAACAGATGATTGTTCTTGAAAAAATGATTGTGGCCAAGCGCTGCATGAGCTGTCACCAGGGCCTGCAGGGCCATGGTGTTTTCCTCCATCAGGTAGACGATGCAAGGATTGGAATTGATCACCAGTTCATAGGCGAGCCCCCGCCCGCCTTTGCGATAGAGCAATTCCTGGTAGAGAAAATGCTTGCCGAAGGACCAGTGGCGATACATCAGCGGCATGCCGACCGAGGAATAGGCGTCGAGCATCTGCTGGGACGAGATGATCTCCATCTGCACCGGATAGACGTCGAGGTGAAGCTCTTCGATCGCGAGCGCCTCGATCGCCTGGTAGGCGCGCGACAGTGTCTTGAAATCCCAGTCAGACCCTAAAAAGAGCAATCCTGATTTGCTGGTTTGGCCTGATTTGCTGGTTTGGCCGGATTTGCCGGTCTGGTTCGCCATCGGCTCCCCTCAAGCGCTTTTCTGGAAGACCGGCTGCCTGGCAAAGAGCTGGCGAAAGACCGGATAGATGTCGGATGCGTTGGCGATACGGCTCATCTGGAAATTCGGCCATCTCTGGTTGACAGCGCTGTAGGCGCGCCACAGCGAGGTTCCATTGTCGGTGCTGCCGAAAATATGGCTCTCACGTTCGTCGATGATCTCGACATAGGCGAAATACTGGCACAGGCGCATGATCTGGCCGTCCATCAGGCCGATGCAGCGCTCGGAATCGGTTACGAAATTGTCGCCGTCCGATGCCTGGGCGGCATAGATGTTCCACTCGTTGCTGGGATAGCGTTGCTCGATAATGCGGCGCATCTCCTCAAGTGCCGTGGAAACGACCGTACCGCCGCTTTGCGTATTGTAGAAGAAGGTTTCCTCGTCCACCTCCTGCGCCTCGTGCGTATGGCGGATGAAGACGATTTCGGTGCGGTCGTAGCGCCGTTTCAGGAACAGGTGCAGCAGCACGAAGAAGCGCTTGGCCAGATCCTTCTCGCGTTCGCCCATCGAGCCGGATACGTCCATGAGACAGAACATGACCGCATTGGCATTCGGCACGGGCTGGGCGTCAAAACGGTTGAAGCGGATGTCGACGGGATCGACATAGGCGATCCGCTTACGGCGGCGCTCAAGTCGCTCAAGCTCTTCCCGCAACGCTGCGATGCGTTGGCGTACCGGCCCCGCGCTCTGGGGCTCTGCCTCCAGGATTGCGAGTTGCTCCGCAATCGCATCAAGCTCCTCCTGCTTCGGGCGCCTGAGCGCAATCCGGCGACCATGGCTGTTTCGCATCGTGCGCCCGACATTGATGTTGGTCGGCGAACCGGTCGCGGCGAACCCTGCGCGGCGCGGCTTGAAGGCAAGTATCTCCTTGAGGTTGAGCTTGACCATGTCGGGAAGTTCGAGATCCTCGAAGAAGAGATCGAGCACCTCCTCGCGCGAGAGCACGAAACGAAAATCGTCCTCCGAGACCGTTTTCCCGGGAGACGAACCGCCGCCGCCCTGACCGGGCTTGGGAACCCGGTCGCCCGGGGCGAAATGCTTATTGCCCGGCAGGATGTGCTGCCGCCTGCCGCTGTCTTTCGCATCGCTGAAGCTCGGCTCGGCTGTGCCCCTCGCCGGCATCGAGACGGCGTGCTCGCTGTCGACATCAGCGATCTTGCCGGTACGAATCCGATCCCGGATGCTTCGCTTCAGCTCTTCGCGCGCACGCTTCAGGAAGCGCTGGCGGTTGCCGAGGCTCTTGTCCTTCGGGTTCAGTCGGCGATCGACAAAGATCGGCATGGAACCACCCCGGCCGGACTCAGCCCGCCTTGTTCACCCGCATGTACCAGTCCACCAGCCGGCGGACCTGACGTTCGGTGTAACCGCGTCCGACCATCCGATGCACGAACTCGGTATGCCGTTTCTCCGTTACGCTGTCCTGCTTGGAGCCGAAGCTGATCACCGGGAGCAGATCCTCGACTTGGCCGAACATCCGCTTCTCGATGACTTCGCGCAGCTTTTCATAGCTTGTCCATGACGGGTTGCGGCCATTGTTCCTCGCCCGGGCGCGCAACGCGAACTTCACGACCTCATTGCGGAAGTCCTTGGGATTGGCAATGCCGGCCGGCTTTTCGACTTGCGACAGTTCGTTGTCCAGTACCTCGCGATTGAGGATCTGGCCTGTATCGGGGTCTTTGTAGTCCTGATCCTCGATCCAGGCATCGGCATAGGCGATGTAGCGGTCGAACAGGTTCTGGCCGTATTCGCTGTAGGACTCCAGATAGGCCTTCTGAATCTCATGGCCGATGAACTCGGCATAACGCGTCGCCAGTTCCGACTTTATGAAGTCGAGATAGGCGGCCTCCGTTTCCTTCGGGAACTGCTCGCGCTTGATGGCCTCCTCCAGAATGTACATCAGATGCACAGGATCGGCGGCCACTTCCTTGGTGTCGTAGTTGAATGTCTGCGACAGGATCTTGAAAGCAAAGCGCGTGCTGACGCCGGTCATGCCCTCGTCGACACCGGCGGCATCGCGGTATTCCTGAACCGACTTCGCCTTGGGATCTATGTCCTTGAGGTTCTCGCCGTCATAAACGCGCATCTTCGTGTAAAGTGGCGAATTGTCGTGCTCGGCCAGACGGGTCGAGACGGTGAACCGGCTGAGAATGTCCAGCACCTCCGGTGCACAGGGACTGGAAGCCAATTCGCTTTCGCGCAGCAGCTTTTCGTAGATCTGCCTTTCTTCGGTGACCTGCAGGCAGTACGGCACCTTGACCACCAGGATGCGGTCGAGGAACGCCTCGTTGTTCTTGTTGTTCTTGAACTGCAGCCATTCCGACTCGTTGGAATGGGCTACGACGATGCCCTGATAAGGGAAAGATCCGAAGTTCTCCGTACCGTTGTAGCTGCCTTCCTGGGTAGCGGTCAGCAACGGATGGAGGACTTTGATCGGCGCCTTGAACATCTCGACGAACTCAAGCAACCCTTGCGTGGTCCGGTTCAGGCCGCCGCTGTAGGAATAGGCGTCCGGATCGGATTGGCTGAAATTCTCGAGCTGTCGTATATCGACCTTGCCGACCAGGGCCGAAACGTCCTGGTTGTTCTCATCGCCCGGCTCGGTCTTGGCGATGCCGATCTGGCGCAGCCGCGAAGGCATCAGCTTCACGACGCTGAACTTGGAGATGTCGCCGGACAGTTCATCGAGGCGCTTGGCCGCCCACGGCGAGATCAGGCCGTTCAGCCGGCGCCGCGCGATGCCGTATTTGTCCTCCAAAAGGTCGCCCATGCGGTCAGGATTGAAAAGCCCGAGCGGCGATTCGAAAACCGGGCTGATCTGGCCGCCCACCTTCAGCGTATAGATCGGACGCTGCTCCATCAGCTTCTTCAGCCGTTCGGCGAGCGAGGATTTACCGCCGCCGACAGGGCCAAGCAGATAGAGGATCTGCTTGCGTTCCTCGAGCCCTTGAGAGGCATAGCGGAAATAGCCGGCTATGCGCTCGATCGTGTCCTCCATGCCATAAAACTCGGAGAAGGTGGGATAGACCTTGATTGTCCTGTTGGCGAAAATGCGGCCGAGCCGCTCATCCATGCTGGTGTCGATCAGGGTAGGCTCGCCGATCGCCTCGACCATCCGTTCGGGCGCCGAGGCATACATCGATTTATCCTCGCGGCAGGCAAGGAGATATTGCTGGATGCTTATCTCCTCCTGCGCCGCATTCGTGTAAATCTCCGAAAACAGATCGAAGACGTCGGACTGGTTCTCGCGCATGGTATCCTCGCCCCGGCCGGTCTGGTTGCTCTCGCCCTTCATTCAACTATCGGAAAGCCTTTGTGGTTCCCTATCATCACGTAGTGCGTCTGCGACCGGATGTTAGGGGTCGAGACAGATATAGTGAACGCCTGAAAGCCAGCCAGCGAATGGCTCGCACAATGGAACGTTTCCGAGGGATATCCATTCTTCCATCAGCGCGTGCCGAGTGCAACAGCCCGCCGCGAACAAGCTGTTTTTCTGGAGGAATGAACCAGGCCGCCTGCTTTTCTGGAGGAATGAACCAGGCCGCCTGCGCGCAGCAGTTGAGTTGGCGGCGCACAGGTCATTCGGTGAAGAGATCTACACTGCACTGTCCACCCCTGGACCGGAAGGGAGCAACGGTTTCGCTCCTTCTGGCAACGAGGGAAAGGAGATGTTCCATGTTCGAGAACAGTATGTGGTTGATCGTCGTTGCTGGCGGCCCGCTACTGCTAGCAATCGTGATCGCTTACGCACTCCTCACGTGGCGCCGTCGGGGGCCTGCAGAGCGCAGAGAAAGCGATCGGGCCACTGAGCGACTTTATCGCGAGGAAAAGGACCGGCCGGGCCGAGGCAGCTGAGAACCGTATCGAGAGCTCAGACTTTTGTCTTGCTGCTGCTAAACTCCAACACTTTCGGGCCAAAGCGCCTGGATCTGCTTCGGCAACGCGTCTCGCACCTTGACCAACTGGCCGAAGTCGACATGCCTGGCGAGAACTTTGAACACGGATCTCGTCGCATCCTCGGGATTCACGGGTCGAGTGGATTTCATCTCCTCGGCCACCCGCTGCAGGAAGTCCTCCAATGAACGGCTGCTGGTCGGCAGATCACGCGGCCGATACCGATCATAGTAGGCTCCACGCACGAGAAGCGGCAGCCCCGCCCCCAAAATTGGCAGCCAGTTCGATCTGCAGCAAATCCCGCAAGGTGCGTCAAACAGCTCCCAGCATATGCCAGGCAACGCGCCTATCGGGCGCGTAATCGGCCATGATCTCGTCCAGCCAGATGTTTGTCGTCTGCAGGGTTTTTGTCAAAAACTTCCAAGCCGGTTGCGCTCATCGTCGCCTGCTTTGGCATGGACAATCCCAAGGCTCGCCCCCAACATTCGCCCTAACGCTAACTATGACGGGCATACGGGGATCGAGCGCGATTGTTTTGTCACTCGTTGAAAAATTGCCCAAATAGCAACGGCGAATGCAGCTAGTTCGAAAGCTCAGTTGCCCGGAACCTTCCGCCCCTCTCGCCGGTTTACGGCGGAGGGGTTGGAAATGGGTCAATATTTCAGCCTGTCCGCTGCGTCATTATCGCTGGCGAGCGGCTTTGCCGGCGCCCGGTCGGTACTTGAGCCCGCGGGAGCGGAAGCGCAGCAGATAGCCATACTGTTTTGGATAATGCTAAGTGGCGGCGCCGTCATCTGGCTGGGCGTGGTCGGCGTGCTTCTTCATTCAGCCCTATTCAACCGCCGCAGGCTGGCCGAAAAGTCTGCCAGCAGGATCATCCTTTGGGGCGGCGTGGTCTTCCCGTCGGTCACGCTTTGTGTCCTGCTCGCCTATGCACTGTGGCTGATGCCTGGCCTTCGGCCCTTCGCCCAGGCGGGCGCCGCCGGCCTGCGGATTGAAATCACCGGCAGGCAGTTCTGGTGGGAAGTTGTCTACCGCCCAGCTCAGGGACCGCCGGTCGCGTCCGCCAACGAGGTCAGGCTGCCGGTCGGCGAGCGCGTCGAATTCACCCTGAAAAGCGCCGATGTGATCCATTCCTTCTGGATCCCACCGCTCGGCGGCAAGATGGACATGATCCCCGGTCGCACCAACAGGCTTTCGCTTATGGCTACGAAACCCGGCATCTTCCGCGGGCCCTGTGCGGAATATTGCGGCACGTCTCACGCGCTGATGGCGTTCTCGGCCGTGGCGATGGAGCCCGAAGCATTCCGGTCCTGGCTCGCCGCCCAGGCATTTCCCGCGGAAGGCGCCGGCGCGAGCGGCGGCGCGCTGTTTCTGCGCCATGGCTGCGGGTCCTGCCATTTCGTCGCGGGCACCGATGCGCGCGGCCTGATCGGCCCGGATCTTTCGCATCTCGGTTCCCGCGCCACCGTCGGAGCCGGCATCCTGCCCAACACCGAAGACGCCGTCGCCCGCTTCATCGCCCGGTCCGAACTAATCAAGCCCGGCTCCAGGATGCCGGCCTTCGACATGTTGCCGCCGGACGACATTCGCGCCATCGCCGCCTGGCTGAGAGGCCTGCAATGAGCGCTGCGATCAAGAAGCGCTCGCCGGAGGAATACAAGGCGCAGGAGGAGCGGCTGCGCGCCGTCTGGGCCAATCCGGCCGGCTGGCGCTACTGGACCTCGGTGAACAATGTCCAGATCGGCCTCTGGTACGGCTCGGCGGCTTTCGCCTTCATGCTGTTCGCCGGCGCGCTCGCGCTGCTGATGCGCCTGCATCTCGCCGTGCCCGACAACGACTTCCTGTCGGCCGACTTCTTCAACCAGGCTTTCACCCTGCACGGTACGGTGATGATGTTCCTGTTCGCGGTGCCGATCTTCGAGGCAGTCGCGATCTTCCTCCTGCCGCCGATGCTGGGCGCGCGCGAGATGCCGTTTCCGCGCCTGGGGGCGTTCAGTTTTTGGAGCTTTTTCCTCGGCGGTATCTTCGTCTGCGGCTCCATCTTCTTCAGCGCGGCGCCGTCGGCAGGCTGGTTCATGTATCCGCCGCTCGCCACCGACAAGGAGTTCTCCGGCATCGGCGCCGACATCTGGCTGCTCGGCCTTTCCTTCATCGAAGTCGCCTCGATCGCGGCCGCCGTCGAGCTCATCGTCGGCATCATGAAATGCCGCGCGCCGGGCATGCGCATCAACCTGATGCCGCTCTTCGCCTGGTACCTGTTGATCGTTGCTGGAATGATCCTGTTCGCCTTCCCGCCGCTGATCGCCGGCGACCTCCTGTTCGAGATTGAACGGATGTTCGATTGGCCGTTCTTCGACGCAGCGCGCGGCGGCGACCCGCTGCTGTGGCAGCATCTGTTCTGGATCTTCGGCCATCCGGAAGTCTACATCATCTTCCTGCCGGCGATCGCGCTGATGGCGATGATCGTGCCGACTTTTTCCCAGCGTCCAATCGTCGGTTATTCCTGGATCGTGCTCGCGGCAGTGGGAACGGGATTCCTTTCTTTCGGCCTGTGGGTACACCACATGTTTGCGACAGGTCTGCCGCAGATCTCGCTGGCCTTCTTCTCGGCGGCCTCCGAGGCGGTGGCGATCCCGACGGGCGTGCAGATCTTCGTCTTCATCGCCACCATGCTCGCCGGCCGGGTGATTTTCTCGACCCCGATGCTGTTCGGCACCGGAGGGCTGGCCATCTTCGTCATCGGCGGGCTGACGGGCGTCATGGTGGCGCTCGCACCCTTCGACTGGCAGGCGCACGACACGTACTTTGTCGTCGCGCACCTCCATTATGTGCTGATCGGCGGCATGCTTTTTCCGGTCGTGGCCGGGCTCTATTATTACTATCCGCTGATCGACGCGAAGAAGCTCTCCGACCGTCTCGGGCGGCTCGCCTTCTGGCTGATGTTCTGCGGCTTCAACATCGCCTTCTTCCCCATGCATCTGAGCGGGCTGCGCGGCATGCCCCGGCGCGTCTTCACCTATCCGGCCGAAATCGGCTGGGACTGGCTGAACCTGATCTCGACGGCCGGAGCCTTCATTTTCGCCGCGGGCGTGCTGGTGGTTGTCTTCGACGTGCTCAGGCCGAAGCACCGGGAGCCACGCGACGAACTCAACCCGTGGAATGCTGGCACGCTGGAATGGATCTCCGAGCCGGAGGAGAACTGGGGCGTCCGCTCGATACCCATCGTGCACAGCCGCTACCCCCTCTGGGACCAGAAGGACCTTGCGCGCAAGGTCAATGGCGGCCGCTATTACCTGCCCGACGCGGAAGAGGGACGGCGCGAGGGACTGGTCACCTCCGTGCTCGACGCCGACCCCATCCAGGTGCTGCGCGTCGGCGGCAGTTCCCATGTCACCATCGTCTCGGCCCTTTCGCTCGGAGCCGCCTTCATCGCGCTTACCTTCCACTGGTGGATCGCGACGGCGATGGCCGCAATCACCTGCTTTTGCGCCGTCATCTACTGGCTCTGGACGGGCACTGGCGAAATCCCCGAGAAGCCGGAAAAGGATGTCGGCCTGGGCCTCAGCCTGCCGCTTTATGCCTCCGGCCCCGATTCGGTCGGCTGGTGGGCGATGTTCATCACCATGGTGGGCGACGGCACGGCCTTCGCCAGCCTCGTCTTCGGCTATTTCTTTTACTGGACGATCCATGCCGACTTCACCGCGGGGATTGCCGGGCCTGATGCGATCTGGTCGCTGCTGGCTGCCATCCTGTTCGCTGCAGCGTGGGGCCTGATGGTGGCGGCCCGCATGTTTAACAGGCGCGGCGCCACGGCCACTGTGCGCGGCTTGCTGGTAGCGTCCCTGCTGACCACCGTTGCCGCGTCCGCCGCAGGCTTGGCCGCGCCGTGGTCTCCCGGCATGGACCCGACGCGCCACGTCTATCCCGCAATCGTGTGGATCCTCGTGATCTGGGTGCTCGCTCATGCCGCGCTCGGCACGGTAATGCAGGCCTATTGCCTGGCCCGCTCTTTGGCCGGCCGACTGACGCCGAAGCATGACATGGATCTAAGCAACGTGGTGCTCTACTGGCATTTTCTGCTGGTCACCGCCGTCATCACCTTCGCCATCATTGGCCTCTTTCCGGCAGCGATGTGAGGCGGCGATGCGGCTCATCCCGAAACAGATTGAAACGCTCTGGACGCTGTTTACCGCGCCCGTGGTGTGGGCTGCGCATTTCCTCGTTTGCTACATCGGCGCGGCGGTCTATTGCGCTAAGCCCGAGCTTATCGGGCTGAGCTTCAGCGCTGTGCGCGCGGGCATCGCCGCCGCCACTCTGATCGCCCTCTCGCTCATCGCGCTATCCGCATGGCTCGCCTGGCGGCAATGGGGCTTCGGCACAGACGATCCGCCGCACGACGATCCGACGAGACGCGACCGGACCCTGTTCCAGGGCTTTGCGACGCTGCTGCTCTCGGGTCTCAGCTTCATCGCCGTGATCTTCACCGCGATGCCGGCATTGTTCCTGACGGAGTGTATCCGGTGAGACGCGCCTGCCTCATCCTCGGTCTCCTCGTCCTCGCCCTGGTCTGGGTCGGACCGCTGCTCGATGCCTGGCGGGATTCGTTTTCGGCGCACATGCTGGCGCATATGGGAGTGGTAGCGATCGCTGCGCCGCTGATGGCGATTGGAATCCCGCTCCGCCCGAAACCAGATGCAAACCGGGCGTTCAGCCTCGCCCTTCCCGCCTCCCTCGTCGAGCTTATCATTGTCTGGTCCTGGCACGCGCCGGCCTTGCGGACGCTGGCGCAAAGCTCGCTGTTTGCGACCGCCATCGAGCAGGCCACGTTCCTCGCCGCCGGGCTGTTCCTGTGGCTGGCCTGCCTGCCGCGCCGCGGTTCGGACATCACAGGCAATGCCGCCGGCGCCTTCGCCTTGCTTCTCACGTCCATCCATATGACCTTGCTCGGGGCGCTGCTGGCGCTGACCCCGAGGCCGCTTTACGGGACGGGCGAGATAAGCTGCTTCGGCGTCGCGCTTTCCGCGCAGCAGGATCAGGAACTTGGCGGCGTAATCATGCTTTTGGTCGGCGCGGCGGTCTATCTGGCCGGCGGCGTGACGCTTTTCGCGCGCTTGCTCGCCGCCCCGCCGCGGAAGGCGGTCTGATGCATATCAGTTGGAAGAAGCTCGCCATCGCACTTGCCATTCTGCCCTTCGTCGTGGTGCTGGCCGCCTGGATCGGCTTTTTCAATGTCGGTGCGTCAAGCGGCCACTGGAAGATCACGGAATGGTTTCTCCAATTCGCCATGCGATCGGCTGTGCGCACCTATGCGCTGGCGGTCGACGTTCCAGAAGCTCTGCCGCGTCATGCGATCCAGCCGGCCGCCGGACATTTCGCGGGCGGCTGCGCCATCTGTCACGGTGCGCCGGGCGAGCCGCGATCTCCTGTCGTCATGAGAATGCTGCCGCAGCCGCCTGACCTTGCCGGGGCCGTCGGCGAATGGTCCGACGCGGAACTTTTCCGCATCGTCAAGCACGGCGTGCGCTTCACCGGCATGCCGGCCTGGCCGACGCAGGAACGCGACGACGAGGTCTGGGCGATGGTAGCCTTCCTGCGCGAACTGCCGTCGATGGACGAAGCCACCTACCGTGACCTCGCCTATGGAGCAAGGCTTGCGCCTCCTGAAGGCGCTGCCGCAACCCTACGGCAGGCGCTCGCGGATTGCGGCCGCTGCCACGGTGGGGACGGTCTCGGGCGCGGTCCTGCGATCCCCGTTCTCGCCGGGCAGAGCGAAGCCTATCTCCTAGAAAGCCTGCGTGCCTATGCCGAGGAAGGTCGGGCAAGCGGCTTGATGAGCCTGCCCGCCATTGCGGCAGGGCCTCAATCCTGGCCGGATCTGGCCAAGCATTTCGCCGCCCTGCCGACGAGGCACCCCGGGGGCGAGGGCGATCCAGCACTTGTCCGGCGCGGCAGGGAAATCGCCGAGAGGGGTATCAAGGAGGCCGGCGTGCCAGCCTGTCTCGGCTGTCACGGACGACAGGACCGCAGCCCGCTCTATCCCTCCATCGCCGGCCAGCCCGAGCGCTATATCGAGGCGCAGCTTGGGCTGTTCAGGGCGGGAAAGCGGGGTGGAACGCGCTTCGGCCATCTCATGGCCAGTGCCGCGAAGGGTCTCACGGACGACGACGTCCGCGCGCTTGCGGCCTACTTCGCCCTATCCGCCGCTCCATCCGCAACCGGAACGCGATAAGCGCGTTTGCGTTCTTTCACATTTTCGAGGTTCTGGTGAAAAAGTTGCTTGCCGCCCTTCTCATGCTGATCGTTCTTTTCGTCGTCGCCGGCGGAGCGGTCTTCTTCCTGTCGCGCGAAGAGGCGACGGTTCCGATCGCGGAGACCTATGGCCCCAACCCGACCCTGCCGGAGCCCAATCCGACTTGGCTGCCGACCGTCCATGTCGCCAAGGCCGCGCCATGGCCGCAGGGCACGAAGCCGACGGCGGCCCAGGGATTTGCAGTAAACGAGTTTGCCGGCGGGCTCGACCATCCGCGCTGGCTATACGTGCTGCCAAACGGCGACGTGCTGGTGGCCGAGAGCAATGCCCCGCCCAAGCCGGACGAGGGCTTCAGAATACGCAGCATACGCAGCTTCTTCATAGAGAGCTTACGCAGCATACGCCGCTTCTTCACAAACCTCTTCCAGAGCCAGGCCGGCGCGCAAACGTCTAGCGCCAATCGCATCTCGTTGCTGCGCGATCAGGATGGCGACGGGGTGGCGGAAACCAAAACGGCCTTCCTCACCGGGCTGTTCTCGCCATTCGGCATGACGCTACTTAACGGCAAGCTCTACGTCGCCAACGCCAATGCAATTGTGGCCTTTCCCTACCAGGAGGGCGCGACCGAGATCACCGCACCGGCGGAGAAGATCGTCGACCTGCCTGCGGGGAGGAACCACCACTGGACCAAGGACATGACCGCCTCGCAGGACGGCACGAAGCTCTATGCGACGGTCGGATCCAATTCCAATGTCGGCGAGAACGGCTTGGAGGAAGAGGAGAACCGCGCCGCAGTGCTGGAGATCGATCTCGCTTCGAAGCAGTCGCGTCTCTTCGCCTCCGGGCTGCGCAATCCGAACGGCCTGTCCTGGAATCCGGAAAGCGGCGAACTCTGGGTCGCCGTCAACGAGCGCGACGAGATCGGCAGCGACCTCGTGCCGGACTACATGACTTCGGTGAAGGATGGCGGCTTCTACGGCTGGCCTTACAGCTACTACGGCCAGCATGTCGATAATCGCGTCAAGCCGCAGCGGCCCGACCTCGTCGCCCAGGCGATCAAGCCGGACTATGCGCTCGGGGCGCACACGGCTTCATTGGGACTGACCTTCAACACGGGCGACCTGTTCGGTCCTCAATACAGGAATGGCGCGTTCGTCGGCCAGCATGGCTCGTGGAATCGCAAGCCGCGCAGCGGCTACAAGGTGATTTTCGTGCCGTTTACCGGCGGCAAGCCGTCAGGCCCGCCTCAGGACATCCTCACCGGCTTCCTGAGCGAGGACGACAAGGCCTTTGGCCGTCCTGTGGGAGTGGCGATAGACCGGCGCGGCGCCCTGCTGGTGGCGGATGATGTCGGCAACAAGGTCTGGCGGGTCGTGCCATCTCAGACGCAATCGGCACTTTGAGCGGTTCGTGCTGCCGGCGATCCGACGAGGGAAGCGATAGGACAGCACTTGCCATTGCCTGTCGGACACGGTGTTCCGGGCGCCGATCAAGCCGAAAATCAAGCTGTCGGCACCAGTCCGCGCCCGCGTACATGCCGGACCCTCTGGCGCATACGATCGGCAAGAGAAGCGAGCGAGCCTTGCGCCGTGCGCGTCCCAAGAACGGATTGCAGGACAACGCCCTGCGTTGCGAATTTGTGCTTGAACGACTCTGCGCCGCACAGGAAATCGACCGTGCCCAAGCCGTGATCGATCGACCACCGTATGTAGTCCATCATCAGGATCATGCCGGGCGACGCCTGGCTGAAATCCGGATCGAAAGTGGTCACGAAGGCCATCATGGTGTGGTGCTGGACGAAGTTGATGGAGACTGCGACCATCGCGCCATTGCATTCAAGTACGAAAATGTGCAGCACGCCGGCGCGCGCCAGCGCCTCGACGAGTGCGGCGAGTACTGGCGCTCCCTCTTCGAAAAGTTGGGATTCACGCTTGCGCTCCACCAGCCATCTGCGCTTCAGGGCAGAGAGGCGGTCCAGTACCGGCTGTAGCGGCTCGTCTGGCGCAAGCAGGCGAAATTTCATTTCCCCGGCTTCTTCCAGCGTCTTGACGCCGCGCCGATAGTTCTGCCGCGTCTTTTTCGATTGCTCCGCGAACCACGCGGCTCCGCTCTCCCATTGTCCTGCGACGCGATAGCTGACTTCCTCTCTGTGATTGGGGCGAAGCCTGATCCCGCCGGAGGTATCCGGAGTGAAAATTCTGCGGACCGCCGCACCCGGCAAGAGATGATTGAGAAAGGCAATATCGAAGCCACCGGCTTCACAGATCCGGGCCCATACGTCCTGCAGCGCCGATGAGGAGCATTCCGGAGCAACGAGAATATCCCCGTAATCGGTATAGCTGCCGGCCGCCCATTCGAGAAACCGCAGGCCTTTGCGCTTGCCGATCGCCATGGGAAAGACGGCAACGAGCCTGTCACCATTCCAGACCAACCCGATCCGCAGCGCGCGCTGGTCACGGTCCGCTACGGTACGCCACCATGCCGAAATCCAGGCATGGCTCTGAAAGATCAGCCCTTCGGTGCGATGCCAAAGATGCATCCAATCGGCTTCGATCGCAGCCAGGCGATCCGCCGAGCGGACAACTTCCAGGCGCTCTGCGCTCGAAGCGTCAATCGAAACAATGGTGTTCATGAAGGGGAACGATCCTGTGGCTGTGCGATGACATCGAGACGCCTCTGGAACAGTTTGGCGACATGCCCTCCCATCTTCTTGAGCGGCAGGATGTAAAGCCCAAAGAGCGATTGATAGTCGCGCACATCGCGATCTATCAGGCCAAATTTGAGGTCTTCATCCGGATCCGGGACAAACTGCGTCCCGAACAGGCGATCCCAGAACGAAAACAGCAGGCCAAAATTCTTGTCGTAGTGGCGAGGGTCGATGCTGTGGTGCACCTGGTGCCAGTGCGGACACAAGATGATGTTGTTCAACCGGCCGAAGGAAATCTTGAAATGGGTATGGCGAACAAAGTCCATCATCAGGATGTTGCGAATGACATAGACGTTGATGCCGAAGATAGCGATCTCTACAGGATCGAGCGCGATCAGGCTCCAGATGCCGAAGCATATCCCCGGGATGACACCATCCCAGATACGGTTCATCAGATCGTCCAGCGGATGAACCCGATCCTTGGTGATTCCCACCATCACCTCGGCCGAATGATGCACTTTGTGCAATTCCCATAGGAACGGGAAGTGGTGTTGGGCGACATGGTAGAGATAGTACGAAATGTCGTAGGCGATCAGCATGGTTGCGGTGAAGATGACGATCGTCACCGGTCCGGCCGGGCCGTCGATGAGCGGCGCCTGGATATCAAGGAGCCAGCCGATTGCCTGGTGCGTCCCATAGCCCACGGCGGCAACGAAGGTGACGCCGGCAGGGATGAGCAGGAAAGGCATTATCGCCCGTTTAGTGACCCAAAATAGGACATCCGCTCGCGCCGACGGATGCAGGATGACTTCCGCCGGGAAAGCGAAATCGAAAAAGTCCCTGAGGGACTTGTGCTCGACAGTTCGCCAGTAAGCGACCACCGCGCTCCCCAGTGCCGTGAGAAATAGGAGGCCGAGCGTCACCAGATTGACGTTCGAAAGCTTTTCCACAATCACTCTGGCGAATTCAGAAAACATCGGTGCAGTGGCTCCTGGGCCGTAAAATGGCTACCGGCGAATTACGAAGCAAAAAACTTGCCAAACCCACTGCATGTTGCCCGCAACCAGGTGGCTATTGCGGCTGCAACGAGCAAAAGCATGCCGGATTTGCGCCAGATTAGCAGTTCAACCGTAACAAAACGCTAAATGTCGGAACGTAATTAATCTCGAATACGGCCGGAACAGCGGATGGCCCGCTCTGCTGCTGCGCCGGTCGCTATCGTTGCGACGGTGGGATTGCCGCGAGGTGGATCTTAATTCCGTCTTCGCCCACTTCGCCGTGCCAGGCGATGCGTTCGGCTGGCTGCCTGGCGCCAAAACGCGGTGAAACCCAGCCGCCCTGCCCCGGTGCGTCGCCGCCGGCGCGGATGTCGACCGCAGCGTCCGGAAACCGAATGGTCATCAGCGGCTCGTCGCCGCGCAGCACTATGATCGTGCTTCCGTCTCGGTTGGTGCCGAGGCCGGCTGCGAGTTGAAAGACGACCTCGGCCACGCGCCTGCCGCCGAGCAGTTGGTCGGTCACGACGATCCCGTCGGCCTGGTGCGTCACGGTGCGCTGATGCACGACACCGAAGCGGCTTCTATACCCGTCATGCCGGGCGCGCAGCTTCCAGTGCGTTCCCGGCTCGCTCTCCACCAATGCCGCAACCGCCTTGTGCGACCAGTTGAACATCCCGGCGATGATGCTTTGGCTTTTGCCCTCGATATTCAGCGTGTTATGCGCCGGTGTCGAGCGGAACCAGTCGCGCCAGACGCCCCCCGAACCGTAGAGCCAGGTGCCGGGGTCAACCAGCACCGGCTCGCCATCGATGCACAAGGTGAGCGACAGCGCGTCGGCATGGCCGTGAGCCGCTATCGAGAGATAGCCGAGCGGGCCGTGGTCGAAGGTCAGATCGATGCTGCGGCCATTCATCTCACCGCGCCAGACGGAGAGCCCGCCTTGCGTGAACGTTTGCAACCCATGCGACGCCGGTGCCGGTTCCGACGGCCTGCCAAAGAAAAGCGCCCGAAAATCGTGTGGCGCCGCCGCGTTGCCCGGCATCTGTAAAAAGCCACGGATGGCGGCGGCGACGGATCGGACATAGTCCGGCTCGTCCCCGAGCGTCAGCACGCGACCTTCATCGTTGTCGCCAAAGCCGGCAGCTGGGGAGAGCCAAGCGACGAAATTGGCAAATGCGGCCAGACGCGCTTCGACGGGCGAGGGAAACGGCGTTCCGGCCTGGCGTGCCGCAGCGGCGCACAGCAAAATTAGTTCGGCGGTGAAGGCCGCATATGTCGGGGTCTGCTCGGCACCGGCGCCATCGGCGAGAATCTGCTTGCGCGCCTCAGCCAGGAGGGCGCCGCGGACATCGTTGGATTCGGTCCCCAACGCCAGGCCGATCAGATACTCGCCAGCCAGTTCTGCGACGAGATGGTTGTTGGCGGAGGAAAATCGAGAAGGGAACCGCGGCAGCCAATAGGCGCTTGCCGCCAGTATTTCACCCACTTGCTGCCGTGTCGCCGCGCCTAATCGGTCGCCGACGAGGTCCATGGTGACAATCAGGCTGATGGCTCGCAGCGCTACTTCGATGCCGGAGGCCCAGCAAACCCCTCGAAACGGCGGATTGGCTGAATGCCAGCTGTCGATCGCCGCCTCTATGGCCATCCGGGACTGGTCGTCGCCGGCGAGAAGCAGGTGGGCGCCCAGTGGCGGCAACTGCTGCAGCCGGTTGATCTCCCAAACGTATTTTACATCGCCGCGGCCGCCGCCATGGCGAAAATCGATATCGAAAGTATGGGCCTCGGGACCCGGCCAAAGCCTGCCGGTCACCGGATCAAGGCGCCAAAGCTCGGGAGGAAACAGCCGATCTCGATCGCGCCGTGGCCATGTCCGCCCAAGTGCGGAAAACTGGCCCCCAAGCGTGTTTTGCGCCGCCGCCGCTATGGCTTGCCGTTGCTCCGGTGTCGCAGCCAGCGCAGCATCGCGCAATGCACGCAGCACCGGGTGCAACTGGGGCGAAGCGTAACGCTCCCAACCGTCGTCGCGGCGGCGCGAAGCGATCCTTCGACGCTGCTCGCCCAGCCGGTGCAACACCTCGGCCGGCTCCATGCTGCGCAACCGGTTGATGTACCAGCCGACTCTCATACGCGCTCCGCCAAGGTTTCGATTCTTATATACCATGCTGTCGAAAAGCCGCACGACGGCAATCCTCCTTTTCCGATCCTGCGGTTAATATCTCCGACCATGATGCGGAGAGTGGCGATGAGAAGGATGGCGTGGGTTGCAGCGTGCGTGCTCGGCATGGCGATAGCCGCCAACGCTGCGCCGATCCAGCTCCAGCGCGGCGTCGGCGTGCATGAATGGCTCAACTGGTCGCCGGTCGAGGACGATGGATCCTACAGTTGGCCGCCCTATCGCAGCGAGGAGGAGTGGCGCGCTGGACACAGGCCGCTCACCGATTGGCCGGATGGCGAAGTGTTTGCGCGCATTCGATCGATGGGCTTCGACTTCGTCCGGCTGAGCGTCGACCCCGGCCCTCTGCTTGCCAGCGAGGGCGCCAAACGGCAGCAGGCGCTGGACATACTTGCCGCAGCGGTCGAGCGGGTCACGTCGGCCGGCCTTAAGGTGGTTTTCGACCTGCACGGCGTCACCCAGGTTCCGGCCTACAGCATGGAGATGATCTATGACGGTGCCGACAGCGAAGGCGTTGCCAGCTATCGCGAAATGGTTGTGGCGGTCGCCACCATGCTGGCCAGGGTTGGCACCGACAAGGTAGCCTTCGAGCCTTACAACGAGCCGGCATACTACCCCTGTGATTCGAGCGGCAGCGATGACTGGCAGCGGATCATGGCAGACACGGTCCGCGATATTCGCGCAGTCAGCAGCGAACTCACCATCGTCGCAACAGGCGCCTGTGGCGGCAGCATTGCCGGGCTGGTCAATCTCACCCCGGGCTTTGACGATCCGAACCTCTACTACAGCTTCCATATGTACGAGCCGCACAGTTTCACGCACCAGCGGCCCGACGGGACAGGCGCCTTCGCCTCGGGCCTGCCCTGGCCGGCCGACAGCAGTACGCCCGAAAAGGTGACCGAAACCCTTAAGGCGCAGATGGACGCCGCCGGCCTGAGCCCGGTCGAGCAAATGATGAACATGGTCGCGGCGCGTGAAGCAATCGCCCGATATTTCGAGCACAATTGGGGCTCGAGCCAACTCGAGGCGAGCTTCCGTCAGGCGGTCGACTGGGCCGAGGCGCATGGCATTCCAAGCCGACGGCTCTTCATGGGTGAATTCGGTGCGATCCTCATGTCTGCGGACGGCCGCATGGGCGCATTCGACGCCGACCGTCTGCGCTATCTCAAGGCGGTGCGCCAGCAGGCGGAACGCTTCGCGATACCATGGTCTGTCTGGGAATTCTCCAATCCCTATGGGATGACCGTTATCCGGCCCGAAGGGCCCGCGGTCCCGGACCAGGAGATGATGCGGGCACTGGGCCTGCCGTAGCCATTGCGCCTCTTGACGGATGAGCAGCCGGGCGGCAACGCCAATCCTGTCCCCGCCACAAACTAGTGATCAATCACGCGACGGCAAGAGCTGCCGTCTCCGCGGCAACCGTCGGTGGCACGTCATTCAGGAACGGCAGAGCCTGATCGAACCGGTCAAGCCCGCCTTTGAAACACCTTGGCGGCTTTCTCCGCGGTCCGGTTCGTCGGCAACCAAGTGTTTAATACATTCGTCGTAAACAGCGTCGCGAACACGCGGCGCCCAGGGAAGAGATGATGTGCGGAATTGCCGGCTGGATCGGGCCGAGAGTCAAGAACCCACAATATCGGGCCGCCGGAATGTCCAACGCATTGCGGCATCGTGGCCCCGATGCCGAAGGCACCGAGTTCTTGGACTTGAACACCGGCGGGAACCAATTGGCGTTGGTGCATCGCCGCCTGGCGATTATTGACTTAAACGCCGATTCAAATCAGCCGATGCATATCGACGACGGCCGTCTCAGAATTATTTTCAACGGCGAAATATACAACTATATCGAGTTGCGCCAGGAACTGATCGGCCTCGGTCATCATTTTCGAACGCGCTCCGATACCGAGGTGCTGCTCAGAGCTTATGATCAGTGGCACTTGTCCGTATTTGACCGATTGAGCGGCATGTTCGCTTTTGCGCTCTGGGATGCTCAGAGGCACGAATTGATCCTCGGCCGCGATCCCTTCGGCAAAAAGCCCCTTTACCTCATGGAAAGCGAAAAATTGCTGTCGTTTGCCTCGGAGATCAACGCGTTGTTGTCATCGCAGCCAAACGCGCAGCAGCTCGATCTGGACGCTGTGCACGAGTATCTGCGCTGGCGTTACGTGCCTGGACCGCGCACGCTTTTTAAACAAATCCGCAAACTCAACCCCGGAAGCTATGCCGTTTGGTCGCAAGGGACCGTGACGGAAACGCGCTATTATACGCCTCCAGATCAAACCGATCTGACCGAGGACATCGACGACGAAACCGCCAAGCGGCGATTTCTGGAACTGCTCGACCATTCCGTCGAGATCAGAATGCGCAGCGATGCACCCTTTGGCGCCTTTCTCTCCGGAGGCCTCGACTCGTCAGCGATCGTTGCCCTGATGACCAAGCACAGCGACAAGCCAATTCGTACATTTTCGGTCGGCTTCAGCGAACCGGCTTACAGTGAACTTCCATTCGCCCGACGCGTCGCCGATCATTTCAAGACCGATCATTGCGAACTGGTCATTGAGGCGGACGACCTGATTGACCACCTGCCCATGTTGATTCGCCATCTGGGGGCGCCTGTTTCACAAAGTTCGGACATTCCAATTTACCTGATGTCGGAGCGAGCCTCGCAGGACGTCAAGATGGTGCTCACAGGGGAAGGGGCAGACGAGATTCTCGGCGGGTATCCCAAACATCGCGCGGAGTCACTGGCTGGAATCTACCGGTCGCTCGTTCCAGCCTTGCTCCACAACAACGTCCTCGCCCCTCTGATACGCGCCATGCCTGGCGCATCGGCCAAGTTCGATACATTTGCCCGAAGCGCGGGCGAAACGGACTTTGCCACTCGGATGATCTCCTGGTTTGGGGCCATGACAGCGCGGGAACACGGTCGCCTCATCGGTGCGCCGGCCAATTGCCGCAATGAACGCAACGACTTCCCGTTCTCCTCAAGCGCGAAGGCATCCCATCTTCGCCGCGCGCTGTTTTTCGATCAGACATCGTGGTTGCCTGACAATCTCTTGGAACGAGGCGACCGGATGATGATGGCCGGTTCAATCGAAGGAAGAATGCCGTTCCTCGATCGCGATCTGGTTGCGTTCGTCAGCAAATTGCCCGATCGCTACAAGGTGGGTTGGCGGAAGGGTAAGCTGATCTTGCGCAACAGCATGGCCAACATGCTTCCTGAGGAAATTCTCAACCGCCGCAAGGTCGGGTTCAAGGTGCCCGTCGCCGAATGGTTTCGCGGGTCAATGAGGAACTACGTGGACGACCATCTTTGCTCCTCTCAGTCCGTCATTCGCAGCTATTTGAGCGCCAAACACCTTGATCAAATCGTCTCGGAGCATACCAGCGGTGCCGCAGACCACGAAAAGCTAATTTGGGCGCTGTTGAATTTGGAGATATTCCATCGCGAATTTGAGCTTGGAGCGCCGCAGTGACGCCAACGGGATCGATATTGCGCTCGACCCGTAGCTGCTCGTCTTAGGCTCACCTCGCGGCGCGCAAGCTCAGCGTCCACGTTTACATAGGATGGCGTCAGCGCTTGACCGATTGAGCTTTTAGCGCGACCGACCTCCAGACGTCGCAGATCGCGCCGACGAAAGGTACGAGCTCAAGCCGTTCCCGATGCACGGCCATCGCGGCAGCACCAAGCCTGGCTCTCAATGCCGGATTTTCGACCAGCCGTGTCAGCGCCTCGGTCAACGCCGCAACATCGCCGGGCGGCACCAGCAACCCGGATTGCTCGTTGGCGATGATGTCCTCCACGGCGCCGACAGGCGTCGTCACTACCGCGAGACCTGCAGCCATGCCTTCGATGACCGAGACGGGCAGATTTTCGGCAAAGGAGGGCAGCACCAGAATGTCCGCCGAAGCGATCAGCGAAGCGACCTCGTCAGGCCCGACCCAGCCAGGAAGGGTAACGCGCTCGGCAAGGCCCAGTTCGGCCGTTCTCATCCGTGCCGCCTCGACGTCGCCATCGCCGGCGATCGTGGCGCGCCAACTCTTGATCGGCTCCATGCAGTGCAGCGCATCCAGCAATTGCGGGACGCCCTTGCGGTCGCCGATGCGGCCAAGGAACAGGAGATGCACATGGTCGCCGCCACCGACATGCGCCAAGGATGGAACCGCCGTGGCGTTGGGAACGATGACAATCTTGTCGGCCGCCCCCGGTGCCCGGCTGGCGACGAAGTCGCGCCAAAGCCTGCCCAAGACGATCACCCGACCGGCACGCTCGAACAGAGCTTCGATGCGGCGGCTCATGAAACTGCGATCGTCTTTCCAGAATGTCTCATACTGCGCCCCATGCAAATGCAGGACATAGGGTATCGACAGCAGCCGTGCGCAGGCGGCGATCACCATCTTGCGATAGGTGCTGCCGGAAACCGATATGTTGATGTGAACGACATCGGCGCGCTTCGCCAAACGCGCCGCGAGCATCCGCAAGCAAAAGTCAAACATATAGAAGATCGAAAACGCGACATGCCCCGAGCCGCGGCTGGCAAAGAAGCGTACATCGATGTCGGCGATCTCCTGCCGCTCGAACTCCTGCTTCAGCGCCCCCATGATGCGGTCGATACCACCCTGCCCCGAAACGCCCGAAGGCGTCGCGACAAGGACATGGACTTTTTGATTGTGGACCGGACGCTGCAACATGACTCCATTCGGAACGACAAGGCAAAGGTTTCAAACAAGGTTTACGACGAATCCGTTAGTTCAAACTGAATCTGTTCACCCTATGCCGTCATCGCACTGGATTTTCCGCCGGTCGACGGTTAATCGAAGGTGAATTTTCCGGGGACAACTCTTTGCTGCTGCGCTCCACGCTCATCTATGCCCCGGCGATCCTGCTGACGCGGATTTCCGCGCTGCTCCTGCTGGTCATCGTGACGCGGCTGATCGATCAGACCGAGTATGGCCTGCTGACCCTGGTGGTGACCGTCGGCGAAATGACAGACGTTGCCGTCACCAACTGGCTGCGCATCGCTTTGCTCAGGCTTGGGGGCAAAGGCGACGTCAGCCGTGGCAGCCTGATGCTGGCCGGGCAGGTGTTGCTTGCCAGCACGGCCCTGGCGCTGATCATATCCGTGGCCGCCTCCGCAGTGATCGTGCCGGAGCGCTGGGTCGAGTTCGCGATCGCCGTCTGCAGCTACCTGATCGCCGGTTCCATCGGCCGCTTCGCGTTGACGGTGCTGCAGATGCAGCAGCGTCATTCGGTCTATTCGACCCTCGAGTTCCTGCGCGCCGTGCTGCAACTTGCGCTGCCGATCGGTGCCATCGTCATGTTTCAAGATTCGTTTCTAACGGTATCGCTCGGCTCGAGCCTCGGCGTGCTGATTGCCGGTATCGTGGCAGGCATCATGGCATCCCGACGCGTCGTTGCCGGTCCGCCACGCTTCACCCAAAAGGAGTTCTTCGTCCTCGGCGTGCCCCTGGTCATCATGGCGCTGGTAGGCTTCGGCCTGCACAGCGCCGAGCGTGTGTTCCTCAAGATCTATTACGATGCCGGCGCAGTGGCGATCTTCGCCGCAGCCTATGCACTGGCCCGCCAGCCCATTGATATGGTCGCCAATTCCATCAACATGGGCGCCTTTCCCGAGGTGGTCAGCCGGTTCGACGACGACGGTCCTGCGGCATCGGGCCAGCTGCTGTCGCAATTGATGGCCTTGATGATGCGCCTTTGCCTGCCGGTCGCAGCGATGCTGGTCGCACTCAGCAGCGATATCACGCAGCTCCTGCTGCCCTCCGAATATCACGGCCGTTTCGGCCTGCTCTTTCCGATCATCGCCTTCAGCGTGCTGTGTGCCAATCTCGCCAGCTTCGTCTATGGCACCGTGGTGCACGCGCACAAGCGGCCGTGGCTGCTGATCATCGCCAATTCCTTCGGCTCGGTGGCGACAATCGCACTGTCCGTGCTGTTGATCCCTCCGATGGCGGAGGTCGGCGCTGCTTTGGCGCTGGCGGGCGGATCGCTGGCAGGCCTTTTAGCCTGCATCATCATCAGCGAACGGCTCACGCCGGTGCCGGTGCCATGGCGCGACATCGGCGTTTCGATCGTCATTTCGGTCTGCACGGGGCTGGCCGCCAGTCTTGCCAGCGCTCTTCTCGGCGATATGCCGGCCATCTTCTCGCTCGTCGCGGGCGGCACCGCTGGCGCAGTGGTTTTCTTCGGGCTGACCTGGCTGTTCTATCCTGCCGCCGCGATGCAATTCATAGCTAAGCTGCGGGCGCGGCTACGGCTCGCATAGACCCGTGCCGTAGTCCTAGAAAAAGCGGTTCCGACTTCGGGCCAAGGCTGTAGCCCCAGGCGGCCGCCCGCTTGTTGGGGCAATCGTTACTTACTTATAGATCGACCTTTCGGCGTCCCCGACGGCCCCATAACTCCCGGCACAGCAGCGCTGCGTAGGCAGTGTTGGTGTCATAGTAGCGGCGCCACAAGCGTCGCGGCTCCTGTGCCACGCGAAACAACCACTCCAGACCGGCCGCTTGAACCAGTTTTGGCGCCCGGGCAACCTTGCCGCCATAGACGTCGAAACTGCCGCCCACGCCCATGACGAAACTCGGAGTGAGTTCGTCACGATAGCGCTTGAGAAAGCGCTCCTTGCGCGGCGTCGGCATCGCCACCAACAGGCAGTCGGCGCCCGAGGCGTTGATCGCCTCGACGATGCCGGCCTCGTCTTCCGGCTTGAAATAACCATTGCGCATGCCGGCGACGACGAGACCCGGATGATCCCTGGCAAGTCGCATTCTAACCGCATCGAGAACGGATTGTTCTGCGCCCAGGAGGAAGAGCCTGTAGCCCCGCGTGTCGCAGAGGCTCAGCAGATTGATCATGATGTCGACACCCGCTACTCGCTCCGGAAGCGCGACGCCGCAAAGACGCGCCCCCCAAAGCACGCCGATGCCGTCGACGTTGACTACATCCGCCGTTGCCACGTCCTCGTGCAGTTCGGCGTTGTTGCGCATGTTCACAAGCTTGGCGACATTCACGACCACATGATGCAGCGGCCGCCGCAGGGTCATCGCCTCATCGGCGATGGCCAGCGTTTCGGCCATGGTCAGCGCATGGATCGGCGCGCCAAGGAATTCCCGGCGCCGTGACGCCAATAGGCGATGCTGCGCCCATGCTGGGTCGTGCGCGTTCATGCGGCCTCCTCGGCACTTGCAGGAAGTGCTAGGTGTTCGAGCGCTGATTTCTTGCCTTCGATGCGGGCGTCGGGCTTGCGTGCTTTGCGCCAGGTCCACAAACCCCTTGTGTCGATGAGCTTCTTGTCCTTGAGCGCTTCGGGATCAACCAGATTAAACTGCCGATGGTCGACCAGCAGGACGACGATATCGCACTGGTCGATGGCGGAAAGCGCATCGGTAAAGACGATGCCTTTACCCTCGAGTTCATGCGGCAGCCTATTTGTGTTGGGTTCGGCCGCGATGATCTTCAGGTTGGGAATATCTGACAAAAGCTTCACCACCTCGACAGCCGGACTCTCGCGCATATCGTCGATATTGGCTTTGAAGCTGAGGCCAAGACAAGCGATCGTCTGCTTGCGGGAAGGATCGAGCAAGGCTTCTATATCTCTGACCACCGACAATGGACGCTCGGAATTGATCCGGCGTGCCGAAGCCATCAGCCGCGTGCTGTTAGGCGCGGCATCGATGATAAAATACGGATCGACCGCAATGCAGTGGCCGCCGACGCCCGGGCTCGGCTGCAGGATGTTCACGCGGGGATGCCGGTTAGCGAGATCGATCACCTCCCAAACGTTGAGCGACACATCCTGGCACACTGCCGCAAGCTCGTTGGCAAAGGCGATATTGACGTCGCGGAACGCGTTCTCGGTCAGCTTCACCAGTTCCGCGCTTTCGGCCTGGGTCGTGAACAGGTCGCCGGCAACAAAGGTCGAATAGAGTGCTGCGGTGCGTTCCGACGACTTGCGCGACAGTCCGCCGATCGACCGATCGTTGTTGATCAACTCGGTAAGGACCTTTCCCGGCAACACGCGCTCGGGCGAATAGGCGACCAGGACATCGGCGTCTTCGCCATGCACCAGAGGAAATTTGAGATCGGGCCGCAATTCGGCAAGCAGTCCCGTCATGATGCGCGTCGTGCCGACTGGCGATGTCGATTCCAGCACCACAAGGTCTCCCCGCTTCAGCACGGAGGCGATGCTTCGTGCCGCCGCGAGCACATAGCTCACGTCAGGCTTGTGGTCCTCGGTCATCGGGGTCGGCACTGCGATGACAAACGCGTCCGCCGGCTGCGGCGTACTGAATGCCCTAAGCTTGCCGTTGGCTACAACCTTCTGGATCAAACCATCGAGGTCCGGCTCGACGATGTGGATTTCGCCGCGATTGACCTTCTCGACCACCGCTTCGTTGACGTCGATACCAATGACGTCGAGCCCTCGACTGGCGAAGATGGCACAGGTCGGCAGGCCGATATAGCCCATGCCGATAACGGAAACGGTTTTGATCTCAGCCATGATGCAGCAATTCCTCAACGATCCGGTTACTGGCCCGGCCATCGCCATACGGGTTGTGTCGTTCCGCCATGCCGCGATAGGCATTCTGATCGTCGAGCAGGCTGTTGGCATTGGACAGGATTTTTTGGATATCGGTGCCGACGAGACGGGCGGTACCCGCCGCAATCCCCTCGGGCCGCTCGGTATTCTCGCGCATCACCAGCACCGGCTTGCCGAGCGATGGCGCTTCTTCCTGCACGCCGCCGCTATCGGTCAGCACCAGGTAGCTCTGCTTCTGCAGGAACAGGAACGGCAGATAGTCCTGCGGGTCGACCAGGTGGATATTCGGCACGCCACCCAGTTCTGCGTTGACCACCGAGCGCACGTTGGGATTGGGATGGACCGGATAGACGATCTGCACGTCCTCGCGCACCGCCAACCCTTTCAGCGCCGTGCAGATGCGATGGATGCCGCCGTCGAAATTCTCACGGCGATGGCCGGTGACCAGTATCATTTTCTTGGCGGGATCGAGGAACGGGAAATCGGCGGCGAGCTTGGCGCTCATCGACTTGTCGGCGTCGATCGCGCCGGAAAAATGCAACAGCGTGTCGATCACCGTGTTGCCGGTCACGAAGATGGTGTTCGCAGCCTTTCCTTCGGCGATGAGATTGTCGCGCGCCTGGATGGTCGGCGCGAAATGCCACGTCGCTATGTCGCCGGCAATCTTGCGGTTCAGTTCCTCTGGAAAGGGAGAGTTGATATCGTGGCTGCGCAATCCTGCCTCGATATGGGCTACCGGGATGCGTTTGTAGAAAGCAGCCAGAGCCGCAGTCATCGCCGTGGTCGTGTCGCCTTGCACGAGGACGATATCGGGCTTCGCCTTCTCCAGCACTTCGGCCATGCCCAGCAGCACGCGCGAGGTGACGTCGAACAATGTCTGGCCGGGCTGCATGATGTTGAGGTCGTGATGCACCGGCAGGCCGGTCAGTTCGATGACCTGGTCGACCATCTCGCGATGCTGGCCGGTGATGCATGTCTCGGTAACTAAACCCGGATGGGCAAGCGCGGCACGCACCACCGGAAAGCATTTGAGCGCCTCCGGCCTCGTGCCGAACACGATCAGCAATTTTTGCCTGACCGGCAGTTTCGGAGGTGAAAGGACGTTCATTGCTGATCCTGGTCGCCAGAAGGCGTCGCGACCTGCTGATTATTCGCCACAAGAGCTATACTAGCTGCAGAAGCCGCCTTCGTGACCTTAAATCTTAATATATGATTAACAGCCAAGCCCGCGTTCTCCCCGGTAACTCTTATGAAAGCCTAAACCGATAGGTATCCTGGCACAGTAGTCTTGAAAAAGAACATATTCGATTGACTAATATTTTAATTATCGGCCACACCATCGGATCTCGGCGCTGGGAAAATGAGCTCCTGGTACGGTTGAACGCAGCTAGTCACGTGGTTTCGAGCTGCCGCGCGCCGACGCCTGCGCCGATCGCACGCGGACTGGATATTGTGCTGGCGATGGAGAGCCGGCGCTTCGGTCCCTCATTGGCAGGCCGCTCCGAGCCGTTGCCGTCTGGCGGTTCTGGTCCAGCGGACCTCGTAATCGATCTCACCGGCACTGCCGCTCGACGAGGCACGCCTGTCCTGACGCTCGAATTTTGCGGCCACAGCACCTTCCCCGCCGGTGTGGCCGAGATGCTGGTGAGCGGGCGATTGCCCGAACTTGCCGTTCGCCTCGACGGCGTCACAGTCGCCAAGGGGCGACCGATGATCAGCGACCGGCTCTGGCTATCTCGCAGCTGCAACGACCTGCTCGCTGGGGCCATCTCGCTGGTTGTGCAAAGCGTCGCCCGTTTTTCCGCGGGCGAACTTGTGCCAGTTGTCGATAACCCGGCACCGATCCTAAGGAACGGCGGTTTTGTCCGGCATTATCTGCCCTTTTTCTGCGGGGGGTTGGTCGATCGCGCTGTGCAAAAACTCAGACTTGGAAGGCGCCCCTTTTATTGGCAGGTCGCCTATCGGCTGATCGACGGGTCAGGTGTCGCCGAAACCGGGCAACTTGACGGTAAGCCGTTCACCGTCCTCCCCGACGATGGCCAGCGATTCTATGCCGATCCATTCGTCCTCGAGCGGGATGGCCGCCACTATCTGTTTGTAGAGGAATTTCCCTACGCTACGGGTCGCGGCGTGATTTCTGTCGCCGAGCTGGGCGAAGATGGCACCTTCGGTGTGCCGAGGGTGGTACTGGAGGAAATGCACCACCTGTCGTATCCGCAGGTGTTCGCTCAGGCCGGCGAGATTTTCATGATTCCGGAAAGTGGGGCGGCGCGCGAGCTTGTGCTCTACCGCGCCGCGCAGTTTCCGGATCGCTGGGTACGCGACACCGTGCTGATGACGGACAAGGATTTCAATGACGCCACGCTGCTCGAATTGGATGGGCGCTTCTGGCTGTTGGGGACGGAGCGGTTCGGTTACGGCAGCGCGTCGGATACGATGACGGTCTATTCCGCACCCTCGCTGCGCGGGCCGTGGGTAGCGCATGCGCTCAATCCCATCGCCGTCGATCACTCGGCCGCTCGGCCCGGCGGCGCCTTTATTCGCCAGGGTGACGCCGTAGTTCTGCCGGTTCAAAACGGGTCGAAAGCCTATGGCGGCGGTCTCGGGTTGATGCGGCTGGATAGGCTTGACGATTTCGACGTCCGTTTTGCGCCGCCCCGCCCGATCGGCCCGGGGCCGGCATGGGCCCGCACGGGCATTCACACGCTTAATCGCGCAGGCAACGTCGAGGTTGTGGATAGCGCCGGCTGACGCGTCTGGAGCCTGTGCTTATCCGAGCCGATCCGGTTTCGGCTCGGATGCAGCCGCAGCCGACGATGTGCTCTTCGGCCGGTTCCTATACGGCGCGTTTCTATAGGCAAGCAGCAGCACCACGATAATTGCGATCTCCGGCGATTTTGACGAGAGCGCGTTGTTCGACAGCGCAGCAAGCAGGAACGTCATGGTGCCGATCCATGCCGGCAGCGGCGCCGCGCGCAGCAGCCGAAAAATGAACCAGAATACCAGCATGATGAAGAGCACGGCTATGGGCAAGCCGAAGAGCATGATGATGACCACCGGCGCGCTCTCGATGTAGGGCAGATGCAGCTTCTCGTTGACGATCGCCAGCAGGTCGTCGACGTTCATGCCAAACAGGATGTCTTTCCAGCTAACAAGTCCGAACACCTGGTAGATCGTCACCCGAGCCATGAAATTTTCGTCAAAGATCGTGTTGCCGAATCGGTTCAGCAGTCCGCCCGAAAACAGTATGGCCACCAGCACTGCGCCGGCCGCCAGGGCGAACAGCAGCACGACTGACTTGGCCTGCCGCTGATGCTTGAGGGTCAGGCGCGGCCAAGGCACGAACATCAGCAGAATGAGGGTTTCTCCGGCCGCTAGCAACAGGGCGGCGCGAGCGCCTGACGCAGCACAACCGACGAGCAATACGAAGATCGCCAGCACCCGCACCCATATGCGCCAGCGCGTCAGTGGTACGAATCCGATGACCGTGGCGCAGAGCGCGCCTAGGGCCAACGGGTGCGCCGATAGCCCGATTGGCCTGAACTGCAGTTCGTTGAGACCGTAAGGCAGAAATCGTTGTTGAGTCACCGCTTCGATGGTGCCCATCACGGCACTGAGGATCACCATTCCAAGCATGACGTCGCCCAACGCCCGCCGTACTTCCGCGTTCAAGGCCAGCATCAACAGGCCTGCGGCGCCCGCCACCAGATAGGTATCGATGATGAACCCTGAGGAGCCCGCACGGCCGGTGATGAACAGATACGGCACCAGCGCGAAAATCAGCGCAGAATAGAGCAGCAAAGCCTTGAAGATTCCAATTTCGTCGCCCTGCAGCAGAAACGGCCGGCTGAAAAGAACGAATGGAAGCAGCAGAAAGATAGCATAGGTGCCGAAATGCAGTTTTTCGTAGAATGAACCACCGTCGGCCGTATAGTCGACGACCATGTTCATAATCTGCGGTGAAACCGTGAAGCGGAGCAGGAACGCCAACGCAGCGCATAGGAAAAACAGAATCGACAGCGCGTTCTGACGGCGCGCCTGGCTGGACAGCAATCGTTCCGATGCGGCAGCGGGATAGCTCATGGCCCATCCAAATGCGGGTATTCAAGCGGCATTCTGGCCAACGAGATCCATTCAAGGGACCGCCGAACGGACGCGGCGTGTGACTCGGCAAAATATGCCAACTTGGAAAATGAGATGTTAACGATCTTTCTGTAGTGCTGGCCCGCGTAGCGAATAACAAGAGTTAGCACCATGTCCGCCGCTTCCGGCACAACCCCTCCCTCTGCAGCGGATTCCGATATCAGCGCACTCGAGCGGATCGCCAATGCACGGCGCGCCAGCAGGGCAAGGCTGCAACAGGATGCCCCAGTCATGGCACGCACCTCCGCCCCTGTCACTCCGCACACGCCCGAGCCTGTCCCGACGGTGACGCTCGACAAGATCGGCGATTTCCTTGAGCTCGATTTTCGACGCCTGTTTGTCTGGCTGCGTGCCGGGCTCGTCTTGGCATTGATGCTGGCAGTGGCCGGCGGCGTCATCGGCGCCGCCTACGGGTTGCTGAGCAAACAGCGTTATACCGTTACGACAGAAATCCTCATCAATCCTGCCAATTTGCAGGTTGTGGAAAACGATCTCTACTCGCAGCCGGGCCAGGTCGACAGCCAAATACTTAACGCGCGCAGCAAGCAGCGCATCTTGACCTCGGGCAACGTGCTTGCACGGGTAGTGGACGAACTCGGTCTAGCCAGGGATCCGGAGTTTTTCGACCCGGACCAGAGCTCCTTCACGTCTGGTGCTGCAGCGAGTGGCGCCAAGTCCGATCCGAAGCTTATCGCCCAGAAAAGCCTGGCGGAGCGGGTCAGCGTCGCTGCAGATGAAACGTCGTTCGTCACAACCCTCTCGGTATCGGCAGAAACCACCGGCAAGGCGATCCTGATCTCGCAAGCCATAGTGAAGGCTTTCCAGGACGAACTGGCCAAGGCCGAAGCTGCTGGTGCCAGCCGTGCCGCAGCTGCTCTTGAGGGCCGGCTCGGCCAACTCAAGCGCGACGTGCAGGCGGCCGAAGAGAAGGTCGAGAGCTACAGGCGCAGTCACAACCTGTCCTCCAGCAATGGCCAGCTTGTCAGTTCGCAGACGATGACGCAGCTCAATAGTGAAATTGGAGAGGCGCAATCGCGCGTCATCGCAGCGCAGGCAAGTTACGACGCCTTGGTTGCCGCCGGTGTCAATGGAGCCAATCCTGACCCCGCGGTTTCGGCAGCACTCGCAGCACTGCGCGACAAGGCAAATAGCCTGCGGCAGCAAATCGATTCACAATCCATGACCTTTGGTCCGCGCCACCCGACGATTGTCCGGCTTAGGACAGAATTCGAGACCGTCAGTTCTCAACTCAGGGCAGAGTTCGCCCGCACGGTCGGCACCGCAAAAGCCAACCTGGATAAGGCCAACGCCTCATTGGCTTCTCTCAGCGCCAAAATGAACGATCTGAAGAACAATGTTTTCACCGACAGCGAGTCCCAGGTCGCCCTGCGTGAACTTGAACGCGACGCCGCCTCGAGGAGGGCGGTCTATGAAAGCTTCCTGTCTCGCTCGCGCCAAATCACCGAGCGCGAGCAGATCGACACCACGAATGTACAGGTGATTTCCACCGCCGTGCCGCCACCGGGACGCTCGTGGCCGCCCCGCACCCCCCTGATGGCAGGCCTGGGAGCTTTCGCCGGCTTTGCGCTGGGCATGCTGCTGGCCATTGCCATGGGCATCGTTCGCGACATGCGCCAGCCGACGAACCGATCAGGCATCGACGTCAGCCGAGCCTGAATCCAGGCATGGCGAAGCGCATTGTTTTTCACATTGCCAGTCTCAGGGGCGGCGGCGCCGAGCGTGTCTTCGTCCTCATGGCAAATGAATTGGCATCACGTGGCCACGATGTCACACTTTTTACCTGGAACGCTGAAGGACCCAACGCCGCGCTGCGCTCCCCCGCGGTGCATCTTGTCGATTTCGACCTTCCCATCCGGGGCGAGGGTTACGGCAAGTGGGAGACGCTGAAAGGCATCGTGCGAAGCGCACGTTTGTTCAGCCGCCTTGGTCCGCATGCGGTCTATAGCGCCCCCGAATTTGCCAATCTGGTCGTGGCGCTGGCGCTTCTCTTGGCGCGAAGCCGAGCGCGGTTCTTTCCAAGCTTCCACGCGGCGGCCTCACTGCCTTCCAGCAGCCTCGGCGCGAGAATAGCGGTCTGGTTTTCCGCGTTGGTTGCAGCGCGCGCAACCAAAGCCATCGCCGTCTCAGTGGGTGTCGGCCGCGACATTGCGGCCCGCGGCTTTCCCAAATCCAAGGTTGTCGTCATCAACAATCCGCTGCCACCGGCTGCGGCGCTCCAGCAAGATTCCTATACATGGCAGACAAAGCTGGCGACGATGGGCGATGGCCCGGTCATCGCCACCGCCGGGCGCCTGGTGCCGGTCAAGGATCATCGGACCTTGCTCCGGGCCTTCGCTATCCTGCGCGCCGGCCGCCGCGCTCGGCTTGTAATCTTCGGCGAAGGTCCGCTGGCTGCCGAGTTGCGCACCTATGCCCAGGAATCCGGTACCGCCGCCGATGTGCTCTTTGCCGGCTACGTCAACGATCCCGCGGCCTGTTATGCCGCAGCCGATCTGTTCGTCCTTTCCTCGACGAGCGAGGGCTTCGGCAATGTGCTGGTCGAGGCCATGGCTGCTGGCGTTCCCGTAGTCTCCACAGATGCGCCGCATGGCCCGCGCGAGATTCTCGGTGACGGTCGTTTCGGCGCCTTGGTGCCGGTCGGCGATGCCGCGGCCCTGGCAAAGGCGATGGCTGAGATGCTGGACCACCCCACTTCTGTCGCCCTCCTGAAGAGCAGAGCAGCGGATTTCGAAGTTGAAAAGATCGGAGATCTATACGAAGCGCTGCTCTAGCCAGGAACTTCGCGCTGGCGTTCGTTGAGGCAGCCGCTATCGCCATTCGCGTCGTTGGAGCATCGCCGTTGGCCTCCCGGGCAGGATGGGTGTCAGATACATCGGAATTTGATAGCAGCCCACGAAGAGGAGCAGCGGGTCGGTCACCGCGGCGGGATGCGCGGGCGTAGGACCGCATGGCGATCCTTTTTAACGGAGTGTTCGAATGAGACATGTGTGGCGTTGGTTCGGCCCGGTCGACAAGGTGACGGTCGCGGATGCGCGTCAGGCCGGGGCGCAAGGCATCGTCACGGCGCTTCACCACGTTCCTCACGGCGCCGTCTGGCTGCCCGCCGAAATCGAACGACGTCAGCGCGAAGTCGCGTCTTTGCCGGATGGAAGCGCAAGCGATCTGAACTGGGAGATTGTCGAAAGCCTGCCGGTTTCCGAAGCGATCAAGACGCAGGTCGGCGAGTGGCGCAGCCATATTGCCAACTACAGGACATCGCTGGAAAACCTGGCGCGGGCCGGCATTTCGGTCATCTGCTACAATTTCATGCCCGTGCTCGATTGGACCCGCACCGATCTTGCCTGGCGCCTGCCGCATGGCGGCACCACCATGCGCTTCGATCTGATCGACTTCGCCGTATTCGACATCCATATCCTGAAACGCCAAGCGGCGCTCGGCGATTACACACCGGAGATCGTCTCCGAGGCGGAGCGGCGATACGCGCAGATGGATGACCGCGCGCGGAAGATTCTGGCAAGAAGCGTCAATTCCGGTCTGCCCGGCTCGACCGAAGACACGTCGCTAGATGGTCTCGCGGCTCAATTGTCAAATTATGACCACATCGACGCAACAACCCTGCGCCGGCATTTCGTCGATTTCCTGGCGGAGGTCGTGCCTACGGCCGAACGCCTCGGCCTGCGTCTCTGCTGCCACCCGGATGATCCGCCGTTTCCGCTGCTCGGCCTGCCGCGCGTCATGTCGACCGAGGCCGACTACAGGTACATTCTGGACGCAATCGACAGCCCGGCCAATGGGGCGACACTGTGCACGGGATCGCTCGGCGCAAGACCGGACAATGATCTGCCCGGCATGATCGAGCGGATAGGGCCCAAAATCCACTTTGCGCATCTGCGCAATGTGCGCAAGGAAGCAGCCGGCACCCCCTGCTCGTTCCACGAGGACGAGCATCTTGCCGGCGACACCGACATGGTGGCGGTGGTGGCTGCGCTGCTTCACGAGGAAGCGCGGCGTAAGAAGGAAGGACGCCCGGACGCGGTCATCCCGATGCGCCCCGACCATGGCCAGGACATCCTCGATGACCTGACGCGTGGCGCCCAGCCCGGCTATCCGGCCATCGGTCGGCTCAAGGGATTGGCCGAACTCCGCGGCGTCGAACATGCCATTCGCAACTCGGCATCATGCAAGCGGATCTCCACCTCTACCCCATAGTCTGGAGAAGGGCGCAGGGCGGTTCGCAACCGGTGCTCGTTAAATTTGCCATCAGCCTCGACCACTGGGCGTTCCGCGGCCCGCCTCCGGCTCGATGGCACCTTTCCACCTTATTGCGCGGACTTGTGTATAATAGCAGTTTGCGGTTTGAGTCCGATTGCAATCCGCTAGCTTGCGCTAGTTATTGCTCCATCCGCAGCCGGTGTTGAGAGGAACTCTAGGCAACGGTTGGGAATTTATATCCTGGGAGGAAATCACGATGAGAAAATTCGCCGCCGCTCTGGCCGCCGCCGCAGCCGTCACGCTTTATCCGTTCGCTGCGGGCGCGCAAACCTATCCCGAACGCACCATCACTGTCGTGGTGCCGTTTTCGGCCGGCGGCCCGACCGACACGGTCACGCGCCTCGTCGCGGAAGCCATGTCGAAGGATCTCGGCCAGCAGATCATCGTCGAGAATGTCGGCGGCGCCGGCGGCACACTGGGCGCCGGTCGCGTCGCGAACGCCGAGCCGGACGGCTATACGCTGCTCCTCCACCACATCGGTATGGCGACAAGCGCCACGCTGTACCGAAAGCTCGCATACGACACGCTGAACAGCTTCGAATATGTCGGCCTCGTCACCGAGGTGCCGATGACCATCGTCGGCCGCAAGGACCTCGAGCCGACCGATCTGAAGGGGCTGGTCGACTACGCCAAGGCCAACAAGGATACCGTCACCGTTGCCAATGCCGGTATAGGCGCGGCCTCGCATCTGTGCGGTATGCTGTTCATGAGTGCGATCGGCACCCCGCTGGTCACCGTGCCCTACAAGGGCACCGGGCCGGCCATGACCGACCTTCTCGGCGGTCAGGTCGATATCATGTGCGATCAGACGACCAATACCACCAAGCAGATCCAGGGCGGCACGATCAAGGCCTACGCCGTGACCTCGCCGGAACGCCTCGATGTTCTGCCGGATGTCCCGACGACCACGGAAGCCGGTCTCCCTCAGGTGCAGGTCGGCATCTGGCATGGCCTCTACGCGCCCAAGGGCACGCCTGCCGAGGTTACCGTGCGCCTGTCGAAATCGCTTCAGGTCGCACTGAAGGACCCGAACGTCGCCGCCCGCTTCGCCGAGCTCGGCACCAAGCCGTCGTCCGACGCCGACGCGACGCCGGCCGCGCTGAAGGCCAAGCTGGAAGGCGAGATCGCGCGCTGGAAGCCGATCATCGAAGCCGCCGGCCAGTACGCCGACTGAGGTTCGAAACGGGGCGCCACCAGCGCCCCGTTTTCGCTTCGGCCGCGTTTTCGCACTGCACCGGCGCGCCCGCGGCGCGGGCCTGGAGGACGACATGAAACCTTTCGCAATCGACACGACCAACGGCATCTGCGCCGCGCTGTTCATCTTCCTCGGCGGATTTTTCGCGCTGCAGTCGCTCGGCCTCGAAATCGGCACTGCTTTCCGCATGGGACCGGGCTATTTCCCGCTGGTCCTGGCGATCGTGCTGATCCTGCTCGGCGCCGTCATCCTCATCCAGGCGGTGCGCTTTGAGAGCGAGCCAATCGGGCATATAGCCTGGCGCGGCATGCTGTTCATCCTCCCTGCTCCGATCTTCTTCGGCCTGACCGTTCGCGGCCTCGGCTTCATCCCCTCGATCTTCCTGACGGCGCTGATCGCATCCTTTGCCAGCGGCCGCATGAGGCCGCTGACCGCGGTCGTGCTGTCCGCCGGCCTGACGCTGTTTGCGTTCCTCGTCTTCAGCTATGCGCTCGGCCTGCCGTTCCGGCGCTTCGGCCCGTGGCTGCCCTCATGGCTGGTACTGTGAAGGGCTGAACATGGAACTCCTCGACAACCTCGCGCTTGGCTTTTCGACGGCCACGTCGCTGGCAAACCTCGGTTTCTGTCTGATCGGCGTCCTTCTCGGCACGCTGATCGGCGTCCTGCCAGGCATCGGCGCCACCGCGACCATCGCCATGCTGTTGCCGATCACCTTCCAGATCGGCGACCCGGTCTCCTCCCTGATCATGCTCGCCGGCATCTATTACGGCGCGCAATATGGCGGCTCGACCACCGCCATTCTCATCAACATGCCCGGCGAATCCTCGTCAGCCGTCACTGCAATCGACGGCTACCAGATGGCCAAGAACGGCCGCGCCGGTGCGGCACTCGCCATCGCGGCAATTGGCTCGTTCTTCGCCGGCACGGTGTCTACTTTCCTCGTCGCCATCTTTGCCCCGCCGCTGACGGCGATCGCGCTGCAATTCGGCGCAGCCGAGTATTTTTCGCTGATGATCGTCGGCCTTGTCTCGTCCGTCGCGCTCGCCCACGGCTCGATTGTCAAGGCGCTGGCAATGGTGGTGCTCGGCCTGCTGCTCGGCATTGTCGGCACCGACATCTACACCGGCACACCGCGCTTCACGCTCGGCATCCGCGAATATGCCGACGGGCTGAATTTCGTCGCGGTGGCGGTCGGCGTCTTCGGCGTCGCCGAGATACTGCGCAACCTCGAAAACGAGCACGAGCGCTCCGTGCTGATCCGAAGGGTCTCCGGCCTGATGCCGACCCGCGAGGACTTTCGACGCATGGCGGCGCCCATCGTGCGCGGAACGATCATCGGTTCGGCGCTCGGCATCCTGCCGGGAGGCGGTGCGATCCTTGCAGCCTTTGCCTCCTACACGGTCGAAAAGCGCGTATCGAAAAACCCGGGGGAATTCGGTAAAGGCGCCGTCGAAGGCGTCGCCGGACCGGAATCGGCCAACAATGCCGGCGCGCAGACCTCCTTCATCCCGATGCTGACGCTCGGCATTCCGGCCAACCCGGTGATGGCGCTGATGATCGGCGCGATGATCATCCAGGGCATCGTGCCCGGCCCCAATGTAGCGATCGAACAGCCGGCGCTGTTTTGGGGCATCATCGCCTCGATGTGGATCGGCAATCTGATGCTGATCATCTTGAACCTGCCGCTGATCGGGCTTTGGGTTAAACTCCTGACGATCCCCTATTACGTGCTCTTCCCGATCATCATGGCGTTCTGCTCGATCGGCGTTTATAGCGTCAACACCAACGTCTACGACCTCTACGCCGTCGCCTTCTTCGGCTTCCTCGGCTACCTCCTGACCAAGCTGCGCTGCGAACCCGCGCCGCTGCTGCTCGGCTTCGTGCTCGGGCCGCTGCTCGAGGAAAACCTGCGCCGCGCCATGATTCTCGCGCGCGGCGACCCGAGCACCTTCGTGACGAGGCCGATCAGCGCCGGCCTGCTCTTCATCGCGCTCGCCGTGCTCGTCATCGTCTTCCTGCCGGCGGTCAAGAAGAAGCGCGAAGAGGTGTTCGTGGAGGAGAATTAGCGAGAGTCACGCGGCCGCCTCTCCACGGCCGCGGCCGCCGATGCGGGTGCCGGTTTCCGAATCGAACAGGAAGACCGCAGTGTCATGGAAAGTGATCCCGATCGGCTCATCCATATCGTAATGCGCCGATTTATCGGCCTTGACCGTTACGGTGGCCCCACCGAATTGGCAGGTGATCAAGGTATGATCGCCCATCAGTTCCACGGCATAGACCCGCGCCGCGATCTTGCCCTCCGATGCGCCCGTGACCCGGCAATCCTCGGGCCGGAGGCCGGCAGTGACCTTTTTCCGGCTTTCGGCAACGCTGGTCGCAAATCGCCCTTCTGCGCAGGCGAACGCACCCTGGACCAGCTCGCCGTGGAGAAAATTCATCGGCGGCGAGCCGATGAAGCCGGCGACGAATAGGTTCGCCGGATCGTCGTAGATCTGTCGGGGCGTCGCGATCTGCTGCACGACACCCCGGTTCATGATGGCAACACGGTGAGCCAAGGTCATGGCCTCGATCTGATCGTGGGTGACGTATATCGTCGTCACGCCCAGATCCGCCTGCAGGCGTTTCAGCTCCGAGCGCATGTGGCCGCGCAGCTTGGCGTCCAGATTGGAGAGCGGCTCGTCCATCAGGAAGACGCTCGGCCGCCGCACCATGGCGCGGGCGAGTGCGATGCGCTGCCGCTGACCGCCGGAAAGCTGCCGTGGATAGCGGTCGAGGAACTCCTCAAGGTGGACCTTGACGGCGGCGCTGCGGACGGAGGCGTCGCGTTCGGTGCGCGGCACGCCCCGCAGCTTCAGCGGATATGCGATGTTCTCCGCAACCGTCATATGCGGATAGAGTGCGTAGGACTGGAACACCATCGCCACGTCGCGATATTTGGGCAGAACGTGGGTGACGTCGCGGTCGCCGATGAGGACGCGGCCGGAACTCACCGATTCAAGCCCGGCGACCATGCGCAGCGCCGTCGTCTTGCCGCAGCCCGAAGGGCCGAGCAGCACCAGGAACTCACCGTCCTCGATCTCCAGGTCGAGCCCTTTGACGACTTCGACCGCGCCGAAGGATTTGTAGATATCGGACAGGGTGACCCGCATATCGACTAGCCCTTCACTGCGCCGACCAGCAGCCCGCGCGCGATGTGCTTCTGCAGGATGCTGGAGATGACGATCACGGGGGCGATCATCACGGTGATCAACACCGACATATTCCACCATTGCGGACCGCGGGTCGTGTTCTGGGCCGATACAAGCACCGGCATCGTCTGCGCATCGGCATTGGAGAGGAAGAGGGCCAGCAGATACTCGTTCCAGGCAAGGATCAGTACCAGCAGGAAAGTCGCGACCAAGCCGGATCGCACCAGCGGCAGCGCGATAGTGAAGAACACGCGAAACTTGGAGGCTCCGTCTATCTGTGCGCTCTCCTCAAGGTCGAGCGGGATGCCGGCGAAGAAATCGCGCGTCAGCCACACGACGATCGGCAGGTTGATGGCGGTGTAGGTGGCGATCAGCGCCACCTGCGTGTCGAGCAGGCGCATCTGCTGGAACATCACGTAGATCGGCAATACGGCGACGATCGGCGGCATGATACGGTTCGAGATCATCCAGAACTCAATGTCGTTATTGCCGACCGCAAGCTTCGTGCGTCCAACGAGCGTGAACAGCGCAATGATGAAGAGAGCGGCCGCCACGACAATGGCGATCTCCCACCGCACGCCGAAAGTGGCCACTGCGACGATGATTGCGGTGAGCAGGATCAGGAAGATTGCAACGGCGGCGAGTTTCACCTGGAAGCGGATACGCACGAGCGCGTAGGCCGCCAGCGAGCCGATCAGGACTGCGAGCAGCGTGCTGGCCACCGCGACGACGACGGAATTCATATAAGGGCGCAGTGTGTAATTCTGCACGAGCATGAAATCCCATGCCTGCAGCGAGGGGGCAAAGTCGACGAACGGGAGATAGAACGGCCCGTTGTCGACCTCCCCAGGCCCCTTGAAGGAGGTGATCAACACCCAGTAGAGAGGAATCACCACAACGAGCGCCCACAGGAACAGCAGCGCATGGGTGACGATCTTGGTGACCGGCGCCTGGCTGTCGATCGAGGCCGGCTCGAACAGCCGGCGCGCCAGTGAGCGCGGCTCGGCGCTCATGCTTCGAACCGGCGCGCCGGCCGGACCACGAAGTTGAAGAACGAGACGCATACGATGGTCGAGATGAACAGGAGCATGTAGCCGACAGCGGCCGAGCCGCCGAGATCCTGGGTGCGCCAGGATATGAAGGAATGGAGCGTCATCGATTCCGTTGCAAGGCCAGGGCCGCCGCCGGTGAGCACGTTCGGCAGGTCGATGATCTTGAAAGCCTCGATCAGCCGTATCAGCACGACGGTAGCGGCAATCGGCGCGATCGCTGGCCAGGTAATGTCGCGAAAAATCTGGAAGCCGTTGGCTCCGTCGAGCCGCGCCGCCTCGACCTGATCGCGCGGTTGGTTCTCAATGGCCGCCAGCAGCACAATGAACATGAACGGCGTCCACTGCCAGGTGTCGCCAACCAACACCATGAGTCGCGCCGACCAGGCCTCTGTGGCCCATGACCACTCGCTGATGCCGAAAGCGCGCACGAGCGGGGCGAAGGGGCCCTTCTGCATGTCGGCGAGCATGCGGAACGTGTAGGCGATGCCGACCGGGGTGACCATCAACGGGATGAAGAAGAGGACGCGAAAGAAATTTCGGCCGCGGATTGGCTGGCCGCAGAGGAGCGCCAGGCCCAGCCCCAGTGCGAACTGCACGGATACGCCGACGAACACGTAGAGAAGCGTGTTGACGACGGTCCCCGGCACGCCGCCCGGCGCCATGGTGGCCAGCGCAAGTACCGCCAGGGCCATAGCCGTTGCCGTCGCGAGAAGGCGACCAACCATGCCGGCGATCGTCGGCCTGCCACGCCAGAGATAGCGGGCGAGAAGAAAAAGCAGCGCTGCCGCTATCAACGCCAGCAAAGCCCATTGGACAAAGCCGAACGTGCCGAACTTGCCGAGCAGGTGATACTGCTGTGAGCCGACCAGCAACTTGCGGAAGTTCAAAAGGCCGATGAATTTCAGCGTGAATCCGCCCGACGCGAGTGCAAAGCGCGAAAGCGCGAGATAGGCCGAGATGATGAGCGGAAAAATCGCGAAACAGAGAAGCACGACGACGGCTGGCAGCACCATGATCCGGCCCGAGTGACCGTCCAGCCATTCGGCCCAGCTGCGGCGGTCGGCAGCTTCTGGCATAGTGTCGGTTGCGGTCATCATAACCCGGGAAAGTGTGGCAGGCACGAGACCCGGCGCGGACCGATGCCACGCCGGGTCGATTGCTTGACACCTATTTGGCGCCGATAGTCGCCTTGTAAAGTTTGAGCTGCTCGTCTTTGCCAATCTCTTCGTTCAGCTCATTCCAGCCTTCCTCGACCGCCGCGACGGTCGCTTCCTTGTCGATTTCGCCGGCGAGGAAGCGCGAGACCGCCTCGTCGAGCACGACCTGCTGGTACTTCTGATTTTGCGGGATGCGCAGGTCGAGGATCATGTTCGGGCTGCTCATGCTGTCGTTGATCGCGCCCAGGTAGACTTTAGCCTCGTCCTCGCTCATGCCGGCCTTCTTCCAAAGGTCGCTGTAGCTGAGCTGCGAGATGCGGTACGGGTTGAAGCCGGTGCCGCCGACGGTGACGTCGGCATTCGACTGTGCCGGCTGCGTCATGAACGAGAAGTAGGCGTAGGCGGCGTCCTTCACCTTCGGATCGGCCGCCGCGTTGATGCCGCCGCCCCAGCCGCCAAAGGCGGCGAACGGTGCATGGTTCACGCCGTCGATCGCGTGCGGGCAGTTTTCTGCCGTGCAGGCCTCGAGCTTGCCGGTGTCCCAGTTCAGGACCTCCTTGGATCCGGGCATGATCGCCGCGCCCCATTTGCCCATCACCTTGGACTGCGCCGGATCGATCGAGATCGTGCCTACATCACCCCAGTCGAGGTTCAGCGCGCAGCGGCCGGAAGCGAAGAGCGGCCTTGTGTCGCTGACATCGAGGTTTAGCTCGTCCGGCGGGCCGTATTTGGTCGATTCAGACAGGAAGTCGAGCGCCTTGCGGAAGGCGTCGTTGTTGACGAGCGGCGTCATGTCCTTGGTGTTGAAGAAGGTGCCCTGGCTGGTTCCCTTGGACTGGGTCATCGAGCCGACCACATCGGTGACGAACCAATAGCTTTGCGCGTTGCGCTTCTTGGCGATGCACGAGCCGAAATCCGGCGTGCCATCGCCGCTCATATCCTTGCCATGCGTGGCCTTGGCGACCTCGAGATACTCGTCCCAGGTTTTCGGCACCGCCAGGCCGGCCGCTTCCAGCACGTCCTTGCGGTAGTACATCATGTGAAAGTCGCCATCGAGCGTGATCATGTAGGTCTTGCCGTTGTACTTCTCGGAGAAGTCCCGGAAGAACGCGCCCACATCCTCCTGCTGGATGTCCTTGTCGGCCTCGACCCGCGGCGTCAGGTCCTCGAGGTAGCCGCCGGCGATGTAGTCGACCATCCATTGCGGGGCGAACACGCCGGCGTCGACCGAGTTGGTGCCGCTCGCCCAGTCGGTGAGGATCTTTTGATAGAGATCCGAGAAGGGCACCGCGATGACATTGATCTTGGCGCCGGTGAGCGCTTCGAACTCGGGCGCGCGCCTCTGTAGAGGCTCCTGAATCGCACCGGTCTGCGTAATAACGTTCACGGTAACTCCCGCAAACGGCTTGTCCTGCGCGAAGGCAGGTGCGCCAACAAGCGCAGAAAAGGCCGAAAAGCCGGCCAGAAAGGCCCCAATTCTCATCAGACTTCCTCCCATATTGACCGGGGACCTGTTCCTGCGAACAAGCCGCCGGCATCTCCCCGTCGGTTGCCGTCGCCAAAGCACGGCACCAACGCTCCTCAAGTACAATATCGGCATCGCACAGCGAGTCCAGTGTCTTGCCGCTACGGAAGGTGAGGCGCCCAGCGAGCTTCCTGGCTACTGCATATCGCCCAAGAGATGCCCTCGGGCGTGACCCGAGGGTGCGCGGCTTTGAGCGCGTCGCCGGGAGACCGCTCGATCTTGCCTGAGAAAATCCCACCGCATCGACAGTCCCCGTCTCCGATGCTCGCACCGTCGGCACGGGCGTCACTGCAAGTTGGTGTGGCGGGACAACATCAGCTTGTGCGCGTCGGGAGTCTGCTGCACCAAGCCGAGCACAATGCTGTCGAGCAGGATGAGGCAGGATTGCTCGAACAGGCTGCCGCCAAACTGTTCCGATTTCTCGACAGGTACATGCAGCGTGACATCTGCAATGCCGGCCAGGGTCCCCGCCGGCTTATGCGTCAGCGTAACGACCTTGGCGCCCTCCGCCTTGGCGATGCGGGCAAAGCCTGTACTGACCGGCGTCTCTCCAGAGCCGGAGATGATCAGCAGCGCATCGCCCTTGCGGATCGACGGCGCCGATACCTCACCGACGAAATGCACCGTTCGGCCAAGGTGCATGAAGCGCATCGCGCCCATCTGGGCGATAAGGCCGGAACGCCCCTGCCCGGAAAAGAACCATCGCTGATCGGGGTCATCGAACGCCTGCACCAGCCTTGCAAAGGCGACGGCGTCGATCCGGCCAAGAAGGTCGGTTATTTCCTGTCCCACGGCCAGCCACGGCCTGGATTGGGCAATCTGTCGCGAATCCATCGTGCTACCTCTTTCGGGCTTGCGGATTCTGTAATGGCGCTGCCAACCACGAGGATTTCGGGTTCGACTGCGATCACCGCCTCCAGCGTGTCGGGGCCGATCCCGCCGGCGAGCGAAACCAGGAAGCCGCGATCGTGCATCTTTCTCACGGCGTCGATATGTGACGTGGAGGTGTTGCCCGCCAGCCGCGCATCCGTTGGCGAGTGGACCGCGACATAGCCGAAGCTTTCGGGGAAGACAGCATTCAAGGGAAGCAATTCTGCCTCGCCCGACTCGGTTATGGTATCGACGATGACCGTCGCGCCGAAGGCGGCGGCACGTTTTCCTATTGCTTCGTGCGTGGCGGACGAAGCACACGACAGGACCGTCATGAACGCGGCACCGGCGCCGAATACCATATCAGCCTCGAGCTGGCCGCCGTCGACGGTCTTGGTATCAGCCAACACCATGATTTCAGGGCAGAGCTCGCGCGCCGTGGTGATGGCAGAGAGGCCAAAGCGTTTCAGCAACGGCGTGCCGATCTCGATAATGTCGGCGAACGCCTTCATCTGCGGGAGCAGGGCCAGGTGTTCTGGCTTGTCGAAGGCGACTTGAAGGAGCAAGGCGGTTCTCTCGGATTGCTTAAGACAGCGGGGGCGGCATGACGACAACGCCCAATTCACTGTCGTGTGCTTCGTAGTCGAAATCTGCCATAATCCAGCAACCTCCAAGCTGGTCTGCATAGGGAGAGCAAATCGTACCCTGCAAAGCAAGTGTGGTTCTTGTCGAAAGGCAGGAGGTGCAGTCCAGATCAGCGCCGATGCCAACAGTAACGCGATATGAGGTAGTCCTTTGACAAGATTGTTTGAGCCCATTGGATGCAAGGTCGATCTGTCGACCGGTGCGATGGGAAATGCAACCGGCAGCTACCAAAAACGCTTCTGCGATCTGGACGGGCTCTACGCGGACCCCGCTGCCTTCGGAGCCATGCGCGCGACGTGGGGCGAGCGCATCGTCTACGAGGTCTCCGAGTTCCGACCGACCGAGCAGTCGGGCGATCTGATTTTCGGCGTCACGCGCATGGCGCCCGGAAAAGTCGGCGACGAGTATTTCATGACACGCGGTCACATTCACAACCAGGCCGACCGGCCCGAGATCTACTATGGCCAGAAGGGGCACGGCCTCATGCTGATGGAATCGCCGGAGGGCGAGGTCCGGATCCTGTCCGTCGATGCGCAGACGGTCTGTTACGTCCCCCCTTTCTGGATCCACCGCTCGATCAATGTCGGGGAAGACGATCTGGTGATGCTGTTCTGCTATCCGGCCGATTCAGGGCAGGACTACGAGATCATCGCAAAATCGGGAGGCATGCGCTCGCGCGTGGTCGCCGACGATGGAGGCTGGAAGGAAGTCGACAACCCGGATTGGCGACCGCGTGACGCGAAGCTGATCTCCGCCCTGTATGGGCAACAATCCCGCACGGTGCCGGCATGAAGGCTCCCTTCGAGACCGCTGCTTCACTTCGCACTGCTGCGGCTGTGCTGCGCGCGAGGGAAATCCGGGAGATCGGCAAATGAGCCGCTATCGGCCGGCTACCCAGCCGACACTCTATTTTATCGGTGTCACGACGACGAGCAGTTCGATCATGCGGGTTTTCCCTGCATGGGCGCGCCACCTCGGGCTGAAGGATGCGGTTCTCAAGGGCATCGACTTTCCGCTTCATGCCGATCCGGAGGCCTACCGTGAGGTCGTCTCCTTCATAAACTCCGACCCGCTGTCGCTTGGCGCGCTCGTCACCACGCACAAGATCGATCTCTTCAACACAGCGCGCGACCTGTTCGACGTGATCGATCCGCACGCTCGCCTGATGCACGAGACCAGCTGCCTGTCGAAGCGGGGCGGCAAACTCATCTGCCATGCCAAGGATCCGATCTCTTCGGGCCTTGCGATAGATGGTTTCGTCCCGGCGGGATACTTCGCAGACACCGGCGCGGAAGTCCTGTCGATGGGCGCCGGCGGATCGACGATTGCGATCACCTGGCACCTGACGCGCAAGGAACGTGGCGCCGACGTACCTTCGCGCATCGTTGTCACCAACCGTTCGCAGCCGCGCCTCGACGAAATCGAGCGTATCCACGGAGAGATGATGTCGACGGTCGAGGTCGAGTATGTCCTGGCAGACAGACCCGAGATCAATGATGAGACGTTGGCGGCGCTGAAACCAGGCTCGCTGGTGATCAACGCGACAGGACTTGGCAAGGACGCCGCAGGCTCGCCGATCACTGATGACGGCGTGTTCCCCCAGCGCGGCATTGCCTGGGATCTCAACTATCGCGGTGACCTGGTCTTCCTTGACCAGGCAAGGCGGCAGGCCCGACAGCAGTTGCAGATCGAGGACGGTTGGACATATTTCCTGCATGGTTGGACGCAGGTGATCGCAGAGGTCTTCGACATCGCGATCCCGGTGTCGGGGCCGGATTTCGAAGAGATTTCGCGCATCGCCATCGAAGCGGCGAAAGGCTAATGCCATGGAACGCATTCTCGTCACGCCGCGCTTGCTCTGACCGATAGACAGAGGATCACATGCTTGCCCATCTCAGGAATCTGCCGAAATGAGCGGCGAGCTTTTCCTCGCCATCGACGTCGGCACCGGCAGCGTCCGCGCCGCTCTGATCGATGTCACCGGCAATATCCTCGAACTTGCGTCGCGAGAGCACGACCAGATCGTGCCGGAGTTCGGCCGGGCCGAACAGCGGCCTGTCGATTGGTGGGAGGGTGCGCGAGCGAGCGTCAAGACGGTGCTGGACCGCCTCGATGGCGCCCGCGAACGCATCTCCGCCATCTGCGTCTGCGGGCAGATGCACGGGCTGGTCCTGCTCGATGCGCACGGAGCGCTGACGCGCGAGACGGCGCCGCTCTGGAACGACAAGCGCACCATCGATCTCGTACGTCGCTTCGAGGAAGCGAATGAGCCGGACAGCTACCTGCCCGAAAGCGGCAACACGCCGACCCCCGCATGGCCGGGTTTCAAACTGCAATGGGTCCGAGACAACGATCCCGCCGCATACGCCCGCAGCGCAGTCGCCATCATGCCGAAGGATTACATCAACTACCGGCTGACCGGCGAGATTGCCATGGATACTGGCGATGGGTCCTGCAGCTTCCTGATGAACCCAGAGCGGCTCGACTGGTCGCCGGTGATGATCGAGCGCATGGGTCTGGATGCCGCCAAGTTGCCGCCAATTCGCAACCCGCTGGATGTCGTCGGCCACGTCACCGAACAGGCGGCGCGTGACACCGGCCTGCGGTCAGGCACCCCCGTGCTGGTCGGCGGCGCCGACTATCCGGTTGCACTGCTCGGCTCAGGCGCTTGTCGGCCGGGAATGGGTTCCGACAGCACCGGCACGGGCGCGATCATCACGGCGATCGCAGAGAAGCCGCTGCTTGACCCGGAAATCTCGAACGTTGCGACGATCGAAGGCAACTGGGCGCAATTCGTGCTGCTGGAGACCGGTGGCGACGGCATGCGCTGGGCACGCCGCGCCTTCCACGGCAACGCGCTGTCCTATGACGAGATCGTCGCCTGCGCCGCCGAGGCACCCGCCGGTTGCGACGCATTGCTCTTCATGCCCTTTCTCACCGGCGAGCGCCTGGGGCGCCATCGCAACGCCCGCGCACAGTTCTTCGGATTGGGCGCCAGGCATGGCATGGAACATCTGCACCGCTCGATCCTGGAAGGCACCGCCTTTGCCATGACGCGTCACATCCGCATCATGGAACGCGCGTCAAACAAGCCGCTGGAGCGCGTTATCGCCGCGGGTGGCGGGGCGCGCACCGAACTCTGGCTGAAGATCAAGGCAAGTGCCTTCAACATTCCGATCCTGGTTCCGCGGGAGCCCGAATGCGGCATTGTCGGCTGTGCCGCGATGGCCGCGACGGCGACCGGCCGCTTCTCGCGCGTCGAACAGGCGGCCGAGAGCTTCGTGAGCTACGGCGCCGAAATCCTGCCGGATCCCAGATGGGCCAAGACCTACAGGCGCACCCAACCCGTTTTCGACAAGCTCTACTATCACAGCCAGGCGCTCTACGACGACATCGACACGCTGGCGGCGGCGACGCGGCCGACGCAGCCGTGACGCATCTCAGGCCTGTGGAGCCGTGCCTGCAGCGACAGACCTGGCAATCACGACGCATCCCGTCTGGGATGCATCGGGCCGATTGACTCAGTTGTGGCGGATTTCCGTTCCCAGCACCTTCAGGCACTCGCGGATGAACGCGGCAAGTGCGGTCCAGCCCTTTGCCGAGACCATCGTTCCGTCGACATAGGCCTCAGTCGGGGACAGGTCGATATAGGTTCCGCCGGCGAGGGTCACTTCCGGCTCGCAGGCAGCCAGCGCACCCACTTTCTTGCCACGCACGACGCCGTCGACCGCGATCAGGATCTGGACGCCATGGCAGATCGTAAAGATCGGCTTCTTGTTTTCGTGGAAATGGCGGACTATCGCCTGCACGCGCTTATCCGTGCGGATGTACTCGGGGCCACGACCGCCCGCGCAATACACGGCATGATACTGGTCGAGCTGTTTTTCCGCCTCCGAAAAGGTCTTGTTCAGCAAAGCATAGTGGCCGGGTTTTTCGGTGTAGGTTTGGTCACCTTCGAAATCGTGAAGCGACGTCTTGATCAGGTCTCCGACGTTCTTGTCAGGGCAGACAACGTGGACGATGTGGCCGACGGCCTCCATCGCCTGCTGATAGACGAAGATCTCATATTCTTCGGTAAACTCACCGGTCAACATCAGTATTTTCTTGCCTGGCATGGTCGGTTCCTCGTTTTGTGAATGGAAGTCGGGCGGGCATTGCACTCGCCCGGCGGCGCGGGTCTCAGAAAAGGGGATCCGGGATGTCCCGGGCGTTTGCTTGCGTGATCGACGGTGCGTCCAACTTGACGGCGCCGCTTCCGACGCGGACGGTGACGGACATCGTGGACAGTCTCAATCGAACGCCAGCAGCAAACGATCACGAGAATGCTCGATATGACGGCGCATTGCCTGTTCCGCCGCAGCGGGATCGGAGGCAGCGAAGGCGGCCAGGATGGCCTCATGCTCGTCGAGCGCTTCCTCGGTAACGCGTGAATGGAACATCAGGCGGAAGATGTGGAAGTGCGTGTGCTGGAATGCGAGAGTCTCGCGCACGAGATCATTGTTTGCAAATTCCATGATCCTGTCGTGGAAAATGGCGTCCTGCCGCGCGAAGTTTGAGTAACGCAGGCGTTCATCCTTGCCTTCGCGGCGCGCCATACCCCCTGCGGACTCCCGAAGCACCGCAAGTTTCGCCTCATCCATCAATGCGGCTGCTTTGGCCGCCCCATGCGGCTCGAGCAGCAGGCGAAGCTCATAAAGTTCGTCAAATCGGCGCTTGGTTATCTGCGGCGCGGCGCGGTAGCCGATCAAATGTGTCTTCAGCACAAGGCCTTCGCCTTCGAGGCGGCCAAGCGCTTCACGGATTGGCGTGTGGGATACATCGAGTTCCTTGACCAGACTGTCGACGGTGATCCGTGAGCCAGGCGCGATCTTCAGTGACATGAGTTGCGCGAAGATCGCTTCATACACGTCCTCCACCAGGCTGTTGGATCGCTGGATGCGTCCGCTAGCGGGGTCGGCTTCTCGGGCATTGCTTAAGTTCATGACCTGCATCTTTGCCTCTTGACAGGATCACTGGCTAACACGATGCTTCGCTCAATACAATCCTATATCATATACGATTTAATACAGGATATTTAGCGCGAGCTCGGCGAGCTTTCGCTTTCCACTCCCAACATCATCGAGGGACGAACATGAGCCTCTTCGCTGCCGTAAGGCTCCCGCGTGAGATCCTCTTCGGGAAGGGCCAGCGCCATGTCATTCCAACCGTTGCAGCCAGGCTGGGGCGTCGCGCTCTTGTCTGTACGGACGAGCGCTTTGCCGTAACTGTCGCCTTCGCAGAGATCATGGAGGCGCTCGAGTGCGCATCGATCGATGTGCTGGTGCACGACCGTGTGCTGCCCGATGTGCCACGAGACACGGTTGCCGTCTGCGTCGAGATGGCGCGACAGTTTGCGCCGGACATGGTGATCGGCATCGGAGGTGGCAGTTGTCTCGATATGGCCAAATGCGCCGCGTTGCTCATCAGTCACGGCGGCCTGCTCCAGGACTACTACGGCGAGTTCAAGGTGCCCGGTCCGACGCTGCCGTTGATCGCCGTGCCAACGACAGCCGGCACCGGCTCGGAAGTGACACCTGTCGCGGTGATTTCCGATCCGGATCGCACCATGAAGGTAGGAATCTCCAGCCCGCATCTGATCGCGGCAGCCGCCATCTGCGACCCGGAACTGACGATGACATGTCCCCCGGGACTGACGGCGATCGCGGGCGCAGACGCGCTGACACATGCGATCGAGGCTTTTACCGCCGTCAGGCGCGGAACTGACCCCAACCTGCCGCAACAGCATGTCTTCATCGGCAAGAGCGCGCTGACCGATCATTTTGCGCTGCTCGCAATCAAGCTGCTTGGCCGCAGTCTCGAGAAGACATACCGCGACCCCGCCGACGAGGACGCTCGGGCCGAAGTGATGATGGGCGCGCTTGCAGCCGGCTGCGCGTTCGGTACGGCCGGAACTGCGGCGGCGCACGCGGTGCAATATCCGATCGGAGCCGTTACCCACACCGCGCATGGGCTGGGTGTCGCCACCATGTTGCCGTATGTCATGAAGTACAACCGGGTCGCCGCGGCCGCCGAGATGACCGAGATCGGCCTTGCCCTTGGTCTCGACGGGAGGGAACGGAGTACCGGTGAGATGGCCGACGCGGCGATCGACGAGATCGGCCGGCTGTTTGGAGCGATCGGGATCACGCCTACGCTGGCCAAGCTCGGACTTCCCGCCGACAAGCTCGATTGGACGGCCGAACAGGCCCTCGGCATTGACCGTCTCATCAAGAACAATCCGCGTCCATTCGATCTGGCAGCCATGCGGGGCCTGATCCAGGCTGCCTATGATGGCGACCTCGCCACCTACGTCGTGTGAGCAATAGAGGAGCAGGCCATGAACATATCTCATCAGGTGCTGGAGGACGAGCAGGACACTGCCGACTTCCATAGATTTTCCCACGGCTTGTATATCGGTGGCCAATGGAGGCAATCCGCCGACAGCAGGGAAATCCAGGTCGTGGACCCTTCCACCGAGGCAGTGATCGCCGCCGTTCCCGATGCGACGATCGAAGATGCCGCGGCCGCCGTGGAGGCTGCGGCCAAGGCCGCCGATGGCTGGCGCACAACGGCACCCCGCAAGCGTTCCGAAATCCTCAGACGTTGCTTCGAGCTGATGACGCAACGTTCAGAGACGCTCGCAACCCTGATCTCGCTGGAAAACGGCAAGGCACTCCGGGACGCGCGTGGCGAGATCGCCTATGCTGCGGAATTCTTTCGCTGGAATGCCGAGGAAGCCGTTCGCATCACCGGTGAATTCGGAATGGCGCCTTCCGGCACGAACCGGATCGTGGTCGACTACGAGCCCATCGGCATCTGCATCCTTGTCACACCCTGGAACTTCCCTGCCGCCATGGCGACGCGCAAGATCGCGCCCGCCTTGGCTGCCGGATGCACGGTAATTTTGAAGCCAGCCAGCGAGACCCCGCTCACGGCCTACGCGCTTGCCGCGCTCTACCAGGAAGCAGGCGTTCCGCCAGGTGTGGTGAACGTTCTGACAACCTCCAATCCCGGCCCTGTGACGGCCGCGCTACTGGCCGATCCGCGGGTGCGGAAACTCTCCTTTACCGGCTCGACGGGTGTAGGGCGCGTTCTGCTGGCCGAGGCCGCAAAGCACGTGGTTTCGTGTTCGATGGAACTTGGCGGCAACGCGCCATTCCTTGTGTTCGATGACGCGGACCTTGACGCGGCGGTCGATGGGGCGATGGTGGCGAAGATGCGCAACGCCGGCGAAGCTTGCACGGCTGCAAACCGCATCTATGTCCAGTCTGGCGTTTACGATGCCTTTGGCGAATGCCTCGCCAGGCGGATGTCGGCACTCAAGATCGGCGCTGGTACGGACGCAGCCACGGAGTGCGGGCCGATGATCACCAGGAAGGCCGTCGACAAGATCGACCGTCTGGTCAACGATGCTGTCGCCCGTGGCGCGCGGGTGCTGTGCGGGGGCAAGGCAGGCTCGGGAACGGGATACTATTATCCGCCGACCGTGCTCTGCGACGTCCCGGCCGAGGCGGAGATGGCGCACGAGGAAATTTTTGGGCCGGTGGCGCCGATCTCGAGATTCGAAACGGAAGCCGACGTCATCGCGCGCGCGAACGACACCGAATACGGTCTTGCCGCCTACATCTACACGCGCGATCTTGCGCGTGGAATGCGGGTGGCATCCAAGATCGAAGCCGGGATGATCGCTCTCAACCGCGGCTTGATGTCCGATCCGGCAGCACCTTTCGGCGGGGTGAAGCAGAGCGGCCTCGGCCGCGAGGGCGGCCAGCATCACGGCATTGCCGAGTTCATGGAGGCGAAATACCTCGCCATCAGCATCTGAGCGGAGGAAGAGTGCAAAGCGATCCGTTTCGCATCCGCGACCACGTCGCGGATTTTGACAAAATCGTGCAGGACATCGTTCACCGCAGCGAGGCCGTTCGCGCAACCATTCCAATGACTGCCGACGTTGCCTATGGGCCGGATCAGACCGAAACCATCGACCTGTTCTTTCCCTCGGGCAAAAGAAGCGGCCTGCCGGTGCACATGTTTATCCATGGCGGCTACTGGAGAATGTTCTCCAAGCGCGACTACTCATACGTGGCGACGACGATTACCCAGGCCGGTGCGATAGCCGCCATCGTCGACTATGCTCTGATGCCCAAGGTCAGAATGGCCACGATCGTCGACCAGGTGCGCCGCGCCAAGCAGTGGGTTCTGGCCCATATCGCCGACCACGGCGGAAACCCGGCAGAGCTGACTGTCAGCGGCCATTCGGCTGGAGCACATCTTTCTACGTTTCTGTTCAACAGTGAGAATACCCCATCGAATGTGCGGGCAGTCCTTCTGCTCGGCGGGCTCTACGATTTGAAACCGCTCCAGAACTCCTTTCTCGCCAACGAGATTGGAATCACCGATGAGGAAGTCGCCATGTTTACACCTCTTGCCTATCGGCATGATCCTCAAACCAGGGCGACGGTTCTGGTCGGAGCCAATGAGACGCCGCCTTTCCATCAGCAAGCAGATCGATTCAAAAAGAACCTGCTGCAGCAGGGTTCGCCGGCAACGTCGCTTGTTCTCACGAACCGCAACCACATGGACAGTGTCAGAGATCTCGGCGTGCCTGAGAGCCAGGCGGGTGATTGCCTGACGAAACTGATTGCCAACGACCGCCGCTAACCCTCCCAGCAGACATGCCGGCCATCACCACGGCGGCTTAACCGCAATGCCGTCTGCTGAACGCCTCAGCGAGGGAAAAGAACCTCACCCATTCCAAGCACCGCGTTGTCACCGCCATATTTCTGCGGCGCCTTGCCCAGAAGCGGCCGTTTCAAAATACCCTCGGCGATCAGATGGCGATCGACGATGGCGGCGAAGACACTCTCTGGCGCGCCGCATTCGACGAAGCTCGGCGACAGGCTTTTCGGCGCGCGATCGAGAAGGATCGAACCGCGACGCATCAGATAGCCCGGCATCTCGCCGGTGCCGCCGGCCACCACCAGCGTGCCGGCGATCATGCGGCTGCCGGCATGGTCGCCTGAGCCTTTCAGCACCGCGATCAGGCCGCGCCGCATGCGGTCGGCGGAAAAAGCGCCGGCTTTGCCCCTGACGATCAGCACGCCGCCATTCATGCCGGCCAGTTCCCCGGCGAGCGGCGCCCCAAGGTGATCACCGGCGTTGCCTGTTATTTCAAGCCTGCCGCCGCGCATGCCGGAGCCGGCATGCGGACCGGCATTGCCTTCGACCGTGAGTTTGCCGCCGCGCATGGCACGCCCGGCCTGGGCGCCGGCATTACCGACGACGCGAACCGAACCGCCCCGCATGCCCTCCGCCACGCGGTCGAGGCGCGCGCTTCCACCTTCGAACACGATGTCCAGCGGATCGTTCCCGGCGACGCGAAAGATATCGCCGACCTTCGATCCATGCTTCGACATGCCGATCTGGACTTTTTCGATCTCGTGCCTTTCCATCCCGGCAAGCCGCTCCGGCGTCAGCGGCGACAGGTCAAGGCGCTCGGGCGGCTCGGCGACAAGGGTGAAGGTCAGCGCCTTCATGGCAGCATATCCTTCAGCGAATAGATGAACTTGCCGAGCTTGCCGCCGTAATTGCCGGCGCTTATGCGAACCGCGCCTCGCTTCGACCCAAGCTCGATGACGGCCTTGATGCCGGCCTTCATCGCGGCGGCAACGGCATCGTTGGTCTCGCCGTCGATGACGATTTCCAGGACGGCGTTGATGTCGGGCCCGAGCTCACTCCTGACAACACCGCGCAGTGTCGGCGCGTAGGCTTCGTTGGCCGAGGCGATCATGCCCTTGTATTTACCACCGATCTTGGAACCCGAACGGGCGATGCCGCCCGGAAAGGGCACGATCGCGCCGGGCACCAGGCCTATCGCGGCAACGGCGGCCTCGGCAGCAACCAAGGCCTTGGCGCTGCTTTCAGCCATGACGAAGAAATTGCCGCCGCCGACGGCACCCTTCGTCAACCCGGTCGTTGCTTCGCACAGGAATTCGCCATCCATGACGGGAACGCGCCAAAAATGCCTGCCGCCGATTTTCTTGGAGATCTGCCAGCCGTCGCCGAAATAGCGCAGCGCCGAACCGAGCTTCAACTCGGCGCTGCCCTCCAGTCCGGCGAAGCAGGCCGAACCCGGCGAGGTCAAGACACACTGGCCGACGCGATTGAGCAGTTGTTTCTGCAGCTCGTCTGTTCCCATCGCGAAAATCATCACGCGGCAGCCGGGCCGGCCATCCGGTGTGGCCGATGGCGGCAGTTCGATATCGATTGCCGCTTCGCAGCCGCAGCCGATCACCGAGGTGGCAAAGCCGGTCATCGTGATCGCCGCCTGGCGCGCCCATTTCCGGTTCGGCGCGGTGATGATGATGGCGGTCGCGCGCATGCCGAAGGCCTCGGCAAAGGTATCGTCGATCGTTATGCCATTTACGCTCACATTCGGCATGCAACCTCGCCGAACGGCTGTTCGCGCGCTATCGCGGAATCCGGGAAATTGAACCAGTCCAGCGACAGGCCGTAGCGCTGCTGGTGATAGTCCTCCAGCCGCCGCACCATCGCCTTGTCCGGCGACGGATTGAGCCTGAGCGCCTTGCCCCAACGGTAATGGGTGATCTCCCCATCTTGCACGACGAGATCGCCATCCTTGAAGACATACGCCGCCTGCCCCAGCATTTTCGCAATATTCTCGTCCCTGCGGTAGACAGCGATGTCGGCTGTGACGCCGACGCCGAGATGGCCCCGATCCGTCAGTCCGAGCAGCTTGGCTGGGGCCGCGCGCGTCATGATGGCAATTTCCTCGAACGTGTATTCACGGTCGATTGCGGCCAGGGTGGACAGCGCCATGGCGGATTTTGGAAGTTCGGCAATCATTTCGGCGCGCGCTTCCCGGCTCATCAGCAGCTCGAACAGAGCCGGGTAGACGGTAAAGGGCGCGCCATTGGGATGATCGGTGGTGAAGAAGACACGCCACGGATCGTCGATCAGGAGAAAAAGCTCGAGCCCGATCGCCCACTGCATCGTGCCATAGAAATCCTTGCCATAGCTGTAGGGCACGATGCCGCCGCCATTGCCGTCCCCATCATGAATGACGGATTTCTTCGGGTGGGCACTGCCACGCGCCGAAAACTGCCGCATGACGTCGGAGGAGACAGTGACCGTCTGGCCGAACATTACCTGGCCGATGTCGATGGTGACCTCCGGCGTCGCGTTGACCAATTCGGCTAGACGCGCCGCGGCCGAGGAAAACCTGCGCTTGCCTTCGGTGCCGTAGCCGTAGAACTGGAGATGCGCGAGGTGCAGCGGCAATCCTTCCGCCGCCGCGATCGTCGCGGCCGCCGTATCCGCCGATCCGGGGCTGCCCAGATTGTTGCAATGGACATGCAGAGGATGCGGGACGCCGAGACTGTCGACGGCCGCCTGCAGCGTCTTGACGATCTTGCGCGAGCTGACGCCATAGGAAGGCACGACGTCGTCCAGCGAGAAGGTGCGGACGTTTTCCTTGAAGGCGGCCGCCGCACCGGCGTTGATCACCTTGACCCCAAGCGCCCGCGTCGAGGCGACCGTCCAGGCGACATAGTCTTCGATCATCGTTGAGGGGGCGTCGTCGCGGATCATCGACAGCAGGAAATCGTCGTTGCCGAGAATGGCGAGCGTCGCCTTGTCGATGATCGGGATGTCGGCCAGTTCGAGGTGGGTGTGAAGTGCAGCTCCCGGCGACATCGCCGGCTCGACGACCGTCGTGAAACCCATTTTGGCGTAGAGGCAGCCGGTCTGGAAGGTCGACCAGCCCGCGTTGGAGAGCGGCGTCGTCGCCGGCCGCGCCTGATGCGCGGCATGCTGCTCGGGCAACAGCAGCCGTGCCGTATTCACGTTGCCGCCGCCGATGTGGGAATGGATGTCGATGGCGCCCGCCATCACGATGCAGCCGGCAGCGTCGATGGTCCGGTCTGCAGCGCCCCCCGCCGGCGCCGCAACGATCTTGTCGTCCCTGATCCAGAGGTCGCCCTTGCCGAGACGGCCGTTGACCGGATCGATGATGTCGCCGCCCGAGATTTTCGTCAGCATGGCAACGCGGCCTCGGCGGAGACATGACTGGCGACCAGGCGGATAACAGTTGCAGCGGAGGGCAGTTCCGACGCCGCTCGCGCATCGACCGACCTTAGCGAACCGGTGCGGCTGGAATAGACCACCGCCTCGTGATCGACGCCCGCTTCGCCAATGGCGATGGTGACTGCAGCACCCGCGATCGACTCCTGCGTTTTCGCCAGCACAATCAGCGCCATGCGGTTCTTTTTCTTCTGCGGCCGGACAATTGAGGAAGAGATCCGCAGGTGCAGGTCGGCTTCGCCGGCAGCGATCATGCGCGCGACATCGTAACGCCAGGGGTCGAATTCCGGGAAGCCGCGCGCAAAGCCGGTGCGCAACGGGAACCCCGTCATCCAGGTCGAGGCGAGCGCGCTTCCCCAGCCGTTTTCGTTCGCCGGCAGATGAAGGCCGGATGCGCGTGACTTGCGGTTGAGATCGGCGATCAGTCCTTGCAGCATCTCCAGCGCCAGCCCTTCGGTCGCGTCGCCTGAAAACAGGAAGACGGGAAAATGCGCAGCCTCCAGGGCTTTGGCGAAATCGTCGAAATTCGACACCGGTTGCGATGTCCTACGCCCCCTGCACTGCGCCCTCAGCGCCGCCAGCGTCGCGCCGAGGCTTGCCTCGCCGCAGGAAAGGAGCGTCGCTGTCCGCCCGTTGTTCAGCGGCGGAGCAGACGCCCCTTTCGATCCGACCAGAAAGATTTGGCGTTGATTCTTGGCCGAGAGATCGGGAACCGTCTCAGCAAGCTCGCCGACAAATTCATGATGGATTTGCGGGAGTTCGCCCACAATCACCACGACATCGGCGCGCCGGCGCGCCTCGCCAGGCGCGACGGTCATCGCGCCCTTGTCGGTAAAAAGCGCGGTCTCCCGCGAAAGTGCCGCGCCATCGGCGGCATGATCGTATGCCGCGCCAACCCGCTCAGCCAGCGCGATCGCCGCCCTGGTGCCATGTATATCCGTATCCAAGCTGAAAACCGGGCACCGGCTCGACCCCAACAGCGCGGCGGCATGTGCAGCCGCGCGCTCGACCAGCGTTTCCCGGTTGCCGATCCAAGCAACCGCCATCCATTACGCTACTTTCTGGTGCCGGCCCGATCCTAGACGAAACTGGATTGGCCGTGAACCCCGCCTGCCAGCAGATTAGCGAATGTTTTCATACGCTATCTACAAATTCCGATCGCGCTTAATCATATTTGATGTAAGCGAAGCGCTGATCGGTCGGCGGAGTGCCTTCCAGCGCGCCGCCTTCCTTGGCCGGCTGCCACTGGACGACATCCTCGATCTTTTTGGCCAATTCGAAGTCTTTGTCGGTGATCCCCTTCGCTGCGTGGTTCATCAGGCGCACCTCGACCCAGGCATAGGAGGCGGTGATGTCGGGATGGTGCCACGCCGCCTCGGCGAGATGGCCGACCGTGTTGATGACCATAAGTGTCGATTTCCAGCTGTGGGTCTTGTACTTGCGCCGAATCCAGCCGTTCTCGTAGCGCCATTTCGGCAGCTCCTTCTCGAGCCGCTCAGCAATCTCGGCTTCCGAATAGACCTTTTCCTTAGCTGTCTCGCTCATCTCGATCTCCGCGAACTGCCCGGTCTGTCATGCCGGGGCCAAAACAGATAAAACGAATGCACTCTCTCCGGCTTGCCCCTTCGACGAAAACAGCTATCATGGTGACGGGCACCTAAACTTCCATGATGCGTCTATGATGCACCCATCGGGGGGTAGATGTCGAATTCTGTTACCATACGAGTGCCCGCCCGCCTGCACCTTGGCTTCCTCGATCTCAATGGCGATACCGGCCGCCGCTTTGGCAGCGTCGGGCTACCATTAAGCGAACCCGAAACCGTCGTCACCCTTTCGCGGTCCAGCGAGACCATCGTCGAAGGCACCGAAGGCCGTCGCGCCGGCGAGCATTTGTCGACGCTCTGCAGCCATCTCGGCATTCGCGGCCAGCACCGGCTGGTGGTCGAACAATCGATCCCGAGCCATGCCGGCCTGGGCTCGGGCACGCAGATCGCCCTTGCCGTCGCCTCGGCGCTGCGCACGCTCCACAAATTGCCTCTCGATATCGGCGGCGACGCGACGCTGCTCGATCGCGGCGGCCGATCCGGCATCGGCATCGCCAGTTTCGAAAGCGGTGGCGTCATTGTCGACGCCGGCAAGGACGACAGCGGCAGGCCGCCGCCGGTCGTGGCGCGATTGCCGTTTCCGGAAGAGTGGCGCGTCCTCCTGATCCTCGATCATGGCGGGCATGGACTGCATGGCGATGCCGAGATCGCGGCGTTTCGTTCGCTGCCGCCCTTCCCGGCGTCCGGCAGCGGCGAGATCTGCCGGCGGGTATTGATGGGCATCATGCCGGCTCTGGTCGAGCACGACCTTCCAGCCTTCGGCGCCGCCGTCGCCGCGATCCAGATGCTGATCGGCACCCATTTCGCCCCGGCGCAAGGTGGCGTATTCACCTCGAAGCGGGTCGAGAGGGTGGCCCACGGTCTCAATGAAGCGGGCGCTGTCGGCATCGGCCAGAGCTCGTGGGGACCAACAGGGTTTGCCTTCGCCCCATCGCAAGACGCCGCAGTCAGCTTCGTCAGCGCGGTTCAGCAGACAGTTGAAGACGGCATCGAGATCAGGATCATCAAGGGCAGAAATTCCGGCGCGAAGATCAGTTCGACCAAACTTGATCTCGTCGGCAGCTGACGGCTGGGCAACACGATCAGGTTCAAGAAGAAAGGCGAGAAATGGCCCGCAAACACATCCTGCACATGCTGACGCCGTTGAAGCATATGAGCCCTTTCGACGTGAACATGGCGCTCGACGCAGGCTTCGACGCCGTCGTCCCCTATGTCGATGTAAGCCTTGGCGAGGTGACAGGCCTCGTGCAGGACGCGATCTTCTCGCGCCCGCCCGATGCGGGCGTCGATACCGGCATTTTCATCGCCGGCAAGGATGCCTCGCTGGCGCTCGACATGTTCGACGCAGCGCGAAAAGCGATGGTGCCGCCTTTCCAGGTTTCGGTATTCGCCGATCCGGCCGGCTCGTTCACCACGGCCGCTGCGATGGTGGCCAAGGTCGAAAAAGCCCTGGAGAAGAAATTCGAGCGCGGGCTGAGGGACACGAGGATCGCTGTTTTCGGCGCCACCGGCGTTGTCGGCTTCTGCACTGCCGTCATCGCGGCCAGGGAAGGCGCCCGGGTCACGCTGGTCGGTCATGACGGCATCGACAGGGTCGAGCAGATCGCGGCCGAGATCAAAAGCCGTTTCAAAATCGCCGTGGATGCGGCCGACGGGTCGAGCGACGCCCGCAAGACGAAGCTGGTCGAGGCGAGCGAGGTGATCCTGGCGTGCGCCAAGGCCGGCGTCCAGGTGGTCTCGAAAGCCCAGTTGAAAGGCGACGGCCTGCTCATTGCCGCCGACGTCAATGCGGTTCCGCCGGCCGGCATCGAAGGCGTGGCCGTCAATGCCAATGGCGATCCGCTCGAAGCGGCAAAAGCTGTCGGCATTGGTCCGCTTGCCATCGGCAACGTGAAATACAAGGTCGAATTCGGCCTCTTCAAAAGAATGATCGAATCCGAAAAAACCATCACGCTGGATTTCCAGGAAGCATTTTCCCTTGCACGCGAAACCGCGAAATAATGCCGGATCTCTCCTGATCGCGGCGATTTCAGGCCGGGCGCTGGCTGCCGCTGCGCGTCGCGCCGGCTATCGTCCGCTGGTCGCCGATTTCTTTTGCGACACCGACACGGTCGCGCTCGCCGAACGCGCGACGATGCTGCCGGGCGACCTACAGGGCGGCATCGACGGCGAGCGCATCATTGAGACGCTTCGGCAACTGTCTGGAGACGACCAGCCGGTCGCCATTGTCCTGGGCTCGGGCTTCGAGCGGATGACGGAGACCGTAGACGAGGTTGCGCGCCATTTTCCGCTCGCCGGCAATAGCGGCGTCGCGATCCGCAGGATCAAGGACCCGCAATTGCTGGCCGCCGATTGCGCCGAGCTCGGCATCCCGCATCCGGAATTCCGATGGGACCGGCCGCCTGATCCGGAGAACTGGGTGGTCAAGACCGCGGGCGGCGCCGGCGGCACGCATATCAGACGGGCCGCCGGAGAAGCCCCGGCCACCGGCCGTTATTTCCAGCATTTCGTTCCCGGCCGCAGCATCTCGGCCCTGTTCGTCGGCGACGGCCAAACCGCTGATATCGTCGGCTTCAGCCAACAATGGGCGTCCCCCGCCCCGGCAGCGCCCTATCGCTATGGCGGCGCCGTGCGGTTGAGACGCTTCGATCGCAAGCAGGCGGCAATCATCCGCGGCTGGCTTTCAGCTCTGGTGCGCCGCGCCGGCCTGGTTGGATTGTGCAGCGCCGATCTCATTCGCGGACCGGATGGCTACAAGCTCATCGAGATCAATCCGAGGCCAGGCGCCACGCTCGACATTTTCGACGATGCCGACGCGCCTCTGATCGAAGCGCATCTGCGCGCCGCGACAGGCAGGCCCTGCCGCCTGCCGCGCTTCGTCGATTCGATGGCATCGATGGTGACCTACGCCGCCACGCCGATCGCCCAGTTTCCATCGGTTGCCTGGCCTGAATGGACTGCCGACCATCAGTCGCCCGGCACCCGTCTGATCGCTGGCGATCCTGTCTGCACCATCTTCGCGCGCGGTCCGAGCGCCGATTTGACCAGGCGGCTCATCAAGGAACAAGCCAGCCGATTGCAACACCAGTGGGAAGGAGACCGGACATGAAAGACGGTTCGGCATTCCTGAATGACAATGCGCAGCGCATCATCGACGGCATGATCGGCGACGCCGAACGCCTGCGTATCGCCGTTTCCACCGGGCCATTGGGCGAGTGCCTGATCGATGCCGGCGCCAAGGCCGCTGGCGGCGTCGAGGCCGGGCTGCGCATGGCGGAAGCCGCGATGGGCGGGCTCGGCAGCGTTTCGGTCTGTATGGACCGCGCGTCGCAGAAATGGCCGCTCACCGTCGAAGTGCGGTCTTCGCAGCCGGTGCTTGCCTGCCTGGGCAGCCAGTATGCGGGCTGGAACCTGTCGAGCCAGGATTATTTCGCCATGGGATCGGGACCGGCGCGGGCGCTCGCCCGCGTCGAACCGCTGTTCGAAGCTCTTTCCTATCGCGACACCGCCTCATCCGCCGTGCTTATCCTGGAGACGGCCGAACCGCCGCCCCAAGCGATTGTCGAGAAGGTCGGCAAGGCAACCGGACTGGCAACCGAAAAGCTCACCTTCCTCTATGCGCCGACACAAAGCCTTGCGGGCGGCGTGCAGATCGTTGCGCGCGCGCTCGAGGTTGCCTTGCACAAGACCAACGATCTCAAGTTTCCGCTGGAGAACGTCGTCGACGGCATCGGAACGGCGCCTATCCCCGCCCCCCATCCGGATTTCCTGACCGCCATGGGCAGAACCAACGACGCCATCATCTATGGCGGCAGCGTCCAGCTCTTCGTAAAGGGCTCGTCGAAAGACGCCAGGGAGCTCGCCGAGCAACTGCCGAGCCGCGCCTCGCGGGACCACGGCCACCCCTTTGCCGAGGTCTTCAAGCGGTTCAAGGGCGATTTCTATGCCATCGATCCGCTGCTGTTCAGCCCGGCCGAAGTGATCGTCACGGCGATCGAAACCGGCGATACGTTTCGCGCCGGCGAGCGTGATCTGCAGATGCTCGAACGGAGCCTCGGTTAGACCATGGCGCTGCAATGGATTCCTCGTTCATCCGCCTGCCGGGCCGCCCGCTCGCGCCATCGGCATCCGGTATCCGAGGCGTGACATGATCCCCCGCATCCTGATCGTCAGCGACGTCTCGGACGCCCGCGCCAAGGGCCTGGCGGCAAGGCTGGACCGGCGCGGCGCGGTGGTCGCAACCGTGCCGCTGGCGGCGATCGCGTTCGACACCGGCAGCCCGAGCGGACTGTCGATCCCCGGCTTCGACAGCGCGCTGCCCGACGCCGTGCTGGTCCGTTCGATCGCCGCCGGGTCGTTCGAAGCGGTCACCCGCCGCCTCGGCGTGCTGCACGCATTCGGCAAGCTTTCCATTCCGGTGTGGAATTCCGCACAGGCGATAGAACGCTGCGTCGACAAGTCGATGACGACCTTCCTCCTGAAGGATGCCGGCCTGCCGACGCCGCCGACATTCGCGGTCGAGGGACGTGCCATGGCCGAAGCGATCGCCGGACGCGAACTGCCGTTTACGCCGCTGGTGCTGAAGCCGCTCTTCGGCGCACAGGGTCGCGGCATCAGGCTGATCGAAACACTGTCCGATCTCCCCGCCGAGGACGAGGTGAACGGCGTCTACTATCTCCAGCACTACGTGCCGCGTCCCGGCCCTCCTTTCCGCGATTTTCGCGTTTTCGTCTGCGCCGGCGAAGTCCTGGCGATGATGAGCCGGCGTGGCGACGACTGGATCACCAACGTCAATCGCGGGGCAGTGCCCGAGCAAGTCTCAGGGCACGGCGAAACCGAATTAGCGGCGCTGGCAAAAGCCGCCGCCGCCGCTATCGGCGCGGATTTCGCCGGCGTCGATATCGTGCCGGCGGCCGACGGCAAGCTGTTCGTGCTGGAGGTCAACAGCATGCCCGCCTGGTCCGGGCTTCAATCGGTCGTCGCGGTGAACATCGCCGATGCGATTGCCGATGCCCTGCTGAAATTCCTGGCTGATCGCACCGAGGCGGCGGCGGCGCGCCCCTACCGCCTTACGGCGCCGGCGAATTCGTGACGAGCCGGTAGCATGGCGCTTTCGCGAGAACGCCTCCGGGTTGCCTACAAGGAATCCTGCCGGATGGAGATTGAGGCGCTGAAGCCCGGCAACGTCCATCTATTCGCCGACGGGCACGGCATGTCTGCCGCCCAGTTCATGACGAGCGCAGAGGTCTCGTCCGCGCCGCTGACCGATCCTCGCCTGCCGGTCGGACAGCGCATGCTGGAAGCGGTCCGCGCGACACGTCTGGCGGTCGCGACCAACACCAATCTCGGTATTATCCTTCTGGCAGGGCCTCTGCTATGCGCCGCCCAAACGACCGGCGGCAGGCTGCACGACAATCTCGACGCGGTGCTGCGCGCGATGAACATGGACGATACCAGGGCGGTGTTCGAGGCGATCGTCGCGGCCGCGCCGGGCGGCCTTGGCGAGGCCGCGAACGATGTGCGGCAGGAGCCGAAGGTTCATCTGCTCGAAGCCATGCGGGAGGCGGCCGACCGTGACATGATCGCCCGCCAGTATGTTACCGGTTTCGGCGACGTGTTCAGCGTCGGGCTTGCAGCTCTGGAAGCGGCATTGGCACGCGGGGAAGACGGCATGTGGCCGACGGTGTTCGCCTATATGGCGTTTCTCGCCGGCTTCCCCGACAGTCACGTGGTGCGCAATCATGGCGCTGAAACCGCAAATCAGGCACGGCAAGAAGCCCTTGCCGTTGAAGCGGCGCTGCATGCCAATGGCGACGAGGCGTCACGCATTCGTCTGCTCATGGGGCTCGACCGCCGGCTGAAGGCGGACAACGTTAACCCCGGCACCTCGGCCGACCTGACCGTGGCTACTCTTTTAGTCCACCTCCTCGGCGTTCAGCTTGCATAATCGCAACGTTGGTGGTTGACTTTCAGGAGCGGAAGCTGGGCTTCCGCGGCTATCCAGCCAACCGGTCCGGATGTCCGGGCGCTGCCAACAAGGATAGCTGTCCATCGAGCGCTCGCTCGGTTTGCGGCGTCTTTGGACACCATAACTGTGTCTTGGAGGAAAATTGGCATGGCAAAGATCTCGAAAGTAATGGTCGGTGAATCGCTGGTAGGAGACGGCAACGAAGTGGCGCATGTCGACCTGCTCATCGGCCCGCGGGGGAGCGCGGTCGAAACAGCATTTTGCAACGCGCTTACCAACAACAAGGACGGTTTTACCTCCCTTTTGGCGGTGATCGCGCCCAATCTTCAGTGCAAGCCCAACACCGTGATGTTCAACAAGGTCACGATCAAGGGCGCCAAGCAGGCGGTGCAGATGTTCGGCCCGGCCCAGCATGCGGTCGCCAAGGCCGTGCAGGATGCCGTCGCCGAGGACATCATTCCCGCCAACGAGGCGGACGATCTGTTCATTTGCGTCGGCGTTTTCATCCATTGGGACGCCGCCGACGACGCCAAGATCCAGAAGTACAATTACGAAGCGACGAAGGAAGCCATCCAGCGCGCGGTCTCGGGAACCCCGACCGCCGCCGAGGCCACGGCCAAGCGGGATCAGGTGAAGCATCCGTTCGCGGCTTAGACAAGAGACAGCCCCGCACAGGCAAAACCCTCCGCGGAGCCGGATGGTCTGTTGCGTCGCCTGAAAAAGCTTCTGGGCCTTTAGAGCACCGGATGAAGAGCCTGCCCTCGGGCCTGACCCGAGGGTGGACTGGTTTTGGGAATCCGATGCTCCAGCAAAGAGATAGAGCGGCGAGACGATCGACCTGAGAGTCCGCCGCTCTACTAGGCCCAGTACAAAGGACCAGTTTCCGAGGCCGAAGTTCGAGGCTACACGACTATCAGGTGCCCAGCGTTTGTCAGGTGACAAGCGTTGCGAGGTGCCCCGGCGTGAGCGTGCCGTCATGCAGCGAGGTCGCAACCAGCGCCGCGGCAATACCGAGTGACGAAAGGGCGCGAATGTCAGCCTCGTTGCGCACCCCGCCGGCCGCTATGACGGAGCGGCTTCCAGCCTTCGCCTTGATCGCCTCGAGCCGCGTGAAATCGGGACCGGAGGCGGAACCGACCTTGGCCAGTGTCATGACGATCACCTTTTGCGGCCAAAGCGCCGGCTCGTCGAGAAATGATGCCGGACCGCGAAATCCGTCGTCGAAGAAATCCAGCGACAGGATAAGGCCCGGATGATCGCAAAAACGCCGCAACAGCGCGTCGTCCTGCTGCGATTCAGAACCCAGGACCGGGCAGAGCCAGGGTTCGGCAAGTGCTGCCGAAAGTGTTTTCTCGTCGGCGAAGCCGGCATCGACCCAAAGCTCCGGCGGCTCCGTCATCGCCTTCAGCCGGGCAAGCGCGGCACTGTTTGGCGTTCCGCCTTCGATGGCATCGAGATCGGCGATATAGAAGGTCGCAAAAGGGTAAAGCCGGCGCAGGCCCTCAGTGACCGCAACGACATCGGAAGTTTGGCTGAGCGGCGTGACAATCGGCCTGTAGCGATCGCGTTTTCCTTGCTGGGCGCGCACCACTTCACCGCCTTTCAGGTCGAGAACCGGAATGATACGCAACGCTCTTTCTCTCGCTGACCAACTGCCCCTGACCAACTGTGATGAAAGCTTGAAGTGTGGAAAAAAGAAAGAGCATCGTTGCCGGCTTTGATATTGGCGGCGCGCATCTGAAGGTGACGCGTGCGCAAGACGGCCGCATCGTCGAGGCAGTAACAATCGCCACGCCGCTTTGGCTAGGGCTCGATACCCTGACCTTGGCATTCGAGGAAACGGCCCCGATTTACGCGGGCGCCGATCTCAACGCATTCACCATGACCGGCGAACTGGCGGACATCTTTCCCTCCCGCGATGCCGGCGTCGCGGCTCTGCTGGATGAGATTTCAACCCGTTTCCCAGGCGAAAAGTTGATCTATGCCGGGCCGTCCGGCTTCGTCGGGGTCGAGCAAGCAACGCGGCTGAGCGCCGATGTCGCCTCCGCCAACTGGCACGCGACAGCGTCGTTGGTGGCGAAACTCGCCGGCGATGCCCTGTTCGTCGATATGGGCTCCACCACCACCGACATTATCGCCGTCAGGAATGGCGCCGTCGCCAATGACGGCTACACCGATGCCGGACGGCTTCTAAGCGGCGAACTGGTCTATACCGGCTTCACCAGGACGTTCCTGTTCGGTGTCGCCTCGTCGGCCCCCGTCCGCGGCAGGCTGACACCACTGATGAACGAGTATTTCGCCTCGATCGCCGACGCGCACCGGATCCTGGGGGTCCTCGATGAGAAGGACGACAGGCACGCTTCCGCCGACGGCAAGGAAAAGACGATCGACGGTTCGGTAGCGCGGCTGGCGCGCATGATCGGGCGCGACGCTGCCGACCTGACGTTGCCGGAATGGCGTGAAGTCGCGCGCTGGTTCAGCGAGCAGCAGCTGCGCAAGATCCACGACGCAGCATCCCTGGTTGCCGGGCCCCTCGCTAGGGATGTGCCGATCGTCGGCGCCGGAACCGGCCGCTGGCAGATCAGGCGGCTGGCCGAACGCATGGAACGCCGCTTCGTCGATTTTGCCGAGATCATCCCCGCAGATGACGCCGTTCGCGGCGAAGCGAGCAGCGTGGCACCTGCATCAGCGGTGGCGCTGTTGGCGGGATCTCAATTGTAGGCGCTATCTCATGGCCATCCGATCAATCGGGGAGATACTGCCCCGGCTTGAAAGATCTCAACCCGTACCAGTGCGTCCAAAATCGGACCGCGCGCAGGGTCGCCACAAGGTGGAAAGGCTGGCGTTCGGCACCCGCTCGGCGCATGTCCGGTTCGCGCCCAATGTCCGTCGTAGAGGCGCGGTTTCGTGGTGCCTGAAAGCGGACCTCTGACGGACTATTCAGGATGCCTGAATTGTCCAAGTTGGATCACCAATCCGCTTCAGCGCTAGGCTGCAAAAGACGCACCATCTGCTCAGGCCCATGGCTGAAAACCAGCCCGACAGCTCCCCCGAACTCTGCGGCTTAGTATCTGCGGGAGAATCTGCGCAAGTCACAGGATATGGGCTGAGCAAGCAAAAAAATAGACCCACCCCTTGAACTGCCACGGTGGTAAGATTATCTTACTAGGCGTAAGGAAGGTGCCTATGACTCTAGATGAAGCCAGAGCGGCGATCGTCAAGACGCTGCAGAAAGTTCAAGACGCAAGTGGATTGCCCTGTCCAGTCCTGGCGGGTGGTGACGTGCCACGTCGGGTGCTCGAACAGTTCGACAGCACGGTCTGGCCGGTGGCCACATCGTGGATCGCCAAGGAGCTCGGAGTGACGATTGAAAATGACGTTCATCTGTTCGGTGGAAAAAATGGGGGGCCGCTGCTGACGATCAACCAGTCGGCCGAAGTTATCTGCGCGCATATCGCCCAACAAAACTACGCAGTGGCGGCGGAATGAACACCGAGGCCGAACAGCGACAGCTCATCGCCCAGCGCCTGCGGGAAGCCCGTCAGCTTGCCGGTCTGAGCCAGGGGCAGGTTGCCAAAATGATGGGCATGCACCGCCCCACCATAAGCGAGATCGAGGCGGACAACCGCCGCGTTTCCGCGGATGAGATCGCGCGCTTCGCGGAAATCTATGATGTGAGCACCAGCTATCTGCTCGGTGAGGCCCCAGACAAGCTCGCGATGGACGACCCGAAATTGCAGCTCGCGGCGCGCGAACTTGCGAAACTGTCACCCGAGGCACTCGATGGTCTGCTCCGCGCGCTCGCCGCTGTGCGCACCGAGGGTGACGATGAGGCCAAGGACTGAGCAATGAACCGGCGGACGCTTATTCTCGACGGTGCTCAGGCTGCGTCCAACGTGCGCGACCAGCTCAGTCTCGATCAGATCGCGCCCGTCGATCCCTATGCGATCGCCGAAAGCCTCAGCATTCGGGTGCGCTTCCTCCCCGTGAGTATGGAGGGCTTCTACCAGAAGGGAAATCCACCGCGCATCATGCTTTCGGCGCTACGCCCGCTCGCGCGCAAGGCCTTCACCTGCGCCCACGAGGTGGGACATCATTGGTTCGGGCATGGCTCGACCATCGATGAACTCAAGTCCGATGACCGGCAGGATTCCGAAAACCCGGAAGAAATCCTCGCTAATGCCTTCGCCGCTTTCCTGCTAATGCCGACCATTTCCATGCGGCGTGCTTTCAACAGCCGAGGCTGGAAACCGGCGACGGCCAATCCCGTGCAGATCCTGACCATCGCCAGCGAATTTGGCGTTGGCTATGAGACGCTGCTCACCCACTTGTCGGTGACGCTATCGGACATGCCGCATGGCGTCCGCAACGAGCTAGGCAAATGGACGCCCCAGCGCATCCGGAAGCGCCTGCTCGGTCACGAAGACGCGGACGGACTGGTCATCCTCGACGACAAGCAGCTCGCAACGTCGGTCGATCTGGATGAGGGATATGCCCTTGCCGTTCCCAAAGGAGCGAGCGTCAGTGGCGCCGCTCTCAGCAAGAGCCAGTCGATCGAGGGCTTCGACATCTATGACGCGGTCGATCGAGGACGCGCGAATATCACCACCAACGCCTGGCAGACCGAGGCGCGCGTCGCGCCGGCCAAGTTTGTGGGCGCCGCCAACTATCGCTTCCTGGAGGACCCCGATGAGTAAGATCGCTGAGCCGGAAACCATCACAGCTTCCAACCTGTCGCTCGGCTGGGCCTCAGTGCTCGACCGCCTTGCGCGGCCGGGTGTCGATGCGATCTCTCCGTTGAGCCTCTCCATCACGGGTTTCGACGACAATGGGGTCGCGACCGAGGTGCCGGCGATCCGCGCCGCCATCGACGAACTGCTCAGCGCCAAGGACAAGCGCGAGATCGAAAATGTCGCGTGGACGATTTTCCCGCAGCGCTATTGGGTGATGGCGCAGGGTGACCGCGCGGCCTTCTTCGAAATGTTCAGCGAGGCGTTCCCGCGCATTCAGGAATTCAACCCGCAAAACAACAAACGCGGTTCCTATTTCCAGCGCATGGTCGACTTCGAGGGCGGCGGGAAAGGGTTTAACCAGCTTGCCTGGATCCTCGACGAATATGATAGGAATCCCAGTGGGCGGCGTTCCAAATGGCAGGCGACCACTTTCGATCCGTACCGCGACATGCTGACCACGGCACAGCTCGAATTCCCGTGCCTGCAGCAAGTCAGCTTCACCTTCTCCGGCGACGGCGGCCTGGTGGTGAACGCCTTCTATGCGACGCAGCAGATCGTCCACAAAGGTTATGGTAATTATCTCGGTCTGGCCCGTCTCGGCGCGTTCATGGCATCGCAGATGCACCGTCGCCTCGAGCGGCTGAACATCTTCGTTGGCATCGCCAAGATGGACAAGATCGGCAAGACCGACGGAGATTTCGCCAAGATGCTCGCTACGGTTCGTGCAGAGCTGGCTGCCGTGCAGGGACTGGTCCAAGCCGCCTGACATGACCAACAGCAGCCCAACCATCTTTCGCGGTCCGAACCGATTTGCCGATCTGCGCCCGACCAAGGTCTTCGACAGCTATTGGCGCTTCGCGGCCGAGCGACAGGCCATCTTCTTCCGGCGGCTCGCGGGCGAGCTAGGGCCGTGGACCGACGATCCGATCCTAGCGCGCCACCGCTTCACCAATGCCTATCGCGCGGCCGATCGCGTCAGCCAGTTTCTCATCCGTGAGGTGATTTACGGAAAGGGTCGCAGTATGGCGCCGAAAGAGCAGCTCTTTCGCGTCTTCATGTTTAAGCTGTTCAACAAGATCGATACCTGGCGCTTGCTCGAGGCGCAGCTCGGTCCGCTCAGCTGGGAAGATTTCGACTACCACGCCTATGATAAGGTGCTGACGGCGGCGATGCGCGACGGCAGGAGACTCTATTCTGCTGCCTACATCATGCCGCCGGTGAAATGGGCCGATGGGGACGGGACCAAACACCGCGGGCACCTCCACCTCATTCGGACCGCCTTGACTGGCAATCTTAGCGGTCGCCTCGATGGCGCGACCTTGCTCGGCGAGGTGTTCGCCTTGCTGAAGCAGCTCCCCTCGCTTGGCGATTTCCTCGCCTTCCAGCTCGCAATCGACCTGAATTACGCGACGCTAATCGACTTTCCCGAGGACAGTTTTGTCGTGGCGGGGCCGGGCGCGCGCGACGGGATCGCGAAATGCTTCGCCAATTCCAGCGATTATGTCGCTGAAGACATCATCGAATTCATGCACGACCGGCAGGAAATCGAGTTCGAGCGGCTTGGCCTGAATTTCCGGGATCTATGGGGGCGTCGCCTCCAGCTCATCGACTGCCAGAATCTGTTCTGCGAGATCAGCAAATATGCCCGCGTCGCTCATCCCGATGTAGCGGGTGTCTCCGGGAGAACCCGGATCAAGCAAATCTTCAAGCCCGAGCCGGCCCATCATGGCGTCTGGTTCCCGCCTAAATGGGGCATCAACGACCGGTTGCCGGCACAGCCAGAGCTCAACGAACAACTTCTCTAGGGAGTTAGACATGCACTTCACGGACTATCAACGGCAGGCGCTGGAGACCGACAGGACTGCATTGAGCGGCGCTGAAGCCACACAGCTTGTGCCGCTGCTCGGTCTTGCCGGCGAGGCTGGCCAGCTGCTTTCAGAATATAAGAAGCGGCTGCGGGATGGTCCGTCGCACGTCCGCTTTGTCGATCGCGTCCGTGAAGAGCTGGGCGACATATTGTGGTATGTGTCGAACGTCGCCAGCAAGTACGGGCTCGATCTGGAGGATATCGCGGCGGCCAATCTCGCGAAGACCAAGGCGCGGTTTGGCGACGAGACGGGGGTTGATTTGGGGCGCTGCGAGCATGAGGCCGAGAGTTTCCCGGATCGCTTCACCTTGACCTTCGTTCAGCCGGCCGACGGCGATCGCGTCCTGGTGCGAACGCTGTTTAATGGCGAGCAGGTCGGGGCGGAATTGACCGACAATGCCCATGATGATGACGGCTATCGTTTTCACGACGTGTTCCACGCGGGCTTCGTCGCCGTGCTGGGCTGGTCACCCGTGTTGCGCAAATTGCTCGGGCGTAAGCGTAAGAGCGTCGCCCAGCTCGATGAGGTAGAGGACGGCGGGCGGGCAACTGTGATCGAAGAGGGTATCGTCGCCGCAATCTTCGATTATGGCCGCAACCACAATTTTCTTGCCGGTGCGGGCGGCGTGGATGAATCTCTGCTCAAGACGGTGCGCGGGATGTGCGCCCATCTCGAAGTGAAGGAGCAGCCCGAAGCCCTTTGGCAAAGCGCGATCATTCAAAGCTTTGCGGCATGGCGGGAAATTGTCGCGGCGTCGGGCGGCACGGTTGAAGTCGACCGGACGTCGCGGACCCTAAGCTATGCGCCGCTGGCGCCGATCGCGAGCGCTACCGCTGCCGCACTTTGAGTGCCGTGGGTCACGCTGACGAGCCAGCTTGAGATACCCAGCGCTGTTGCTGTCGTCCGCGCGCTCCCGGTTACCTCCACGTACGGGGCAGAGACGCCATCTGATACGAGCTCGACGTCGGTCCAGGCTATGCCGTCCTGCATGCCGCCGATTGTCTTGAGCACAGCCTCTTTCACCGCGAAGCGCGCGGCGAGACGAGTAAGGCGCTCGCTAGCTGTCCCGTCAACGGCCTGTTCGCGCGCCGTGAATACGCGGTTCAGGACATCTGGATCGAATTCCCCGTAGATGCGCTCGAACCGATCAAGCTCGACCAAATCTAGTCCGACCGCCACCGTGTTCATAAGCGCGGAACCGCGGATCTAACGCGCTGCACTGCGCTTGAGATCGGGATCCTTGATCGATTTCAGGGTTTCGCGGCGATCTTCCGCGATCTTCTTGGCTTCCAGGATGACGCCCGACATGGCGCTCCGATGCTTCTCGACCGCTTGCGAACTTGCCTGCTTCGCATCACCCGCAGTCTTATTTGCACCAGACCCCCCGCCCTTAACCGTCTTCCATCCCACGGTTTTTCCGCCGGATGACTTCGCGCCCGTCACTTTATCTCCAGTCGTGCTCGCAGCTTTGGACGCAGTGCCAGCCTTCGTCACGAACCTACCATTTGCAGCGGACTTAAAGGTGGTGCTCTTCCAAGCCATCGCTATCTTCCAGTTCGAACAGCTCCTGTATTATCAGACGAAAGAACTCGTTCACAGCGTTTTCAATCTCGGTTACAGCAATCTCGAGCCGCTCATCGGGTTCGAGTTTCGCGTCACCGCCGATATGGACGGCAAAGCGCGGCCGGCCATTCTCGTCTAATATAGGAATGCACAACTGCCATGCCAGTTTCGGCCAGCGGAGCTTACGCCGCAGCCGGTTGGCGTCGCCGGGCAGATCGAGCTCCTCGGGAAAGGGAGCGAGCTCGAAACGGGATTCTTGCGATGCCCATGCCTCGCCGAGGACTGAGCCTTCGATCGGCACCAACATCCCCTCGTCCGCATGCTCTTCGTAGCCGGTCGAGAAGCGCAGACGCAGGGAATGGTGGTAGTCGCGATCAGGTACCGCGATCGCGACGCGAACGCGCTTCGCTCTAATCTCCAGAGCGGATTCGATGACGTCTTCCGCCAGGCCTCGCGTCACTTCGCAGGCGTTGCTATAAAGCTCCGGACGTCGAAAGAGACGCTTGTCGAGCCTGACGCTGGCGGCGGCTTCGCCGTCCCGCACTTCCTGTCGCGCCTGCTCTACGTCGAGATCGAACTGAAGCAGATTGATACTGCTCTCGAGCACCAGCTGCTCGGCCTGCCCAGACACGCGGAGATTGAGCTCACCCGACCCGAACAAGGCGGTGCGAATGGCGGAAGGAATCCAGTTGAAGCGCCGCACGACCGGCGCATTCGACGTGTCGGCAATTTCGACAGCGATCGTCAGCGCTCGCGGATCGAGCTCGCGTTCCTCGTCGAACGGCCAGGCGGGGAGATTGGAAACGATGCCGCCATCGACAAATGTAGAGGTACCAATCCGCCACGGCTCGAAAATGATCGGCAAGCAGATGGACGCCGCAACCGCGTCGGCAACGGCAACCTTTGGGGTCCGATCCGGAGAGAAGAGCTGGAGGCTACGCTTGCTGAGGTTAGCGCTGACGATCTTTAGGGTGGGCCGTCCCTCCCGTCCGAAATCGGCCATGGTGACAATGCGGTCAGGCTCGTCTGGGTAGAGTTTGCGCTGAAGAAGCGTCCCCAGAGCGGACTGAAAGCGCCGAACATCGGCAAGCCCCCCGATCAGAAAACGCGCTCCAAGGAAGCCAAGACCAGCCAGCGCGACGACCAAAAGCGCTGCTCCGACGATTATTGGCGTCGAGCGGGTCGTGCCCGCGATGATGAGACCCGCCGGAACGGCCACTCCAAACGCGATCGCGAAGAGTTTGACGATCCAGCTATGCCCCGACGCCCACCGAAACATCAAAACGCGCACCCATCCAATCCGCCCGAAGATGTCGGTCGCACGGGTGAAGTCGGGATCAATCTCGCTGAGCTGATCGATCAGCGTCGGCCCGCCGTCCGGGTCGAGCAATTCCCGGGAGGAAAATCCGGCCGCCTTGAGCGCGGCCACGATCGCACCCGCCGATGTTCCCGCGAGGCCACAGAATGCGACGCCGCGGTCTTCCAATGCCCGCAGCGCGCCGACATGAATCAGACCCTTGGCGCCGCCGCCGGCAAGAGCGACAAACACACGCTGCGGCTCGGCGACGATAGGGGGCTTAGCCAATGCTATTGGTCCCGCGATGCGAGGCTTGCCCTCTCGTACTAGATGCACGGCTAGGCCGGATCTGCAACGGGTCGCAACGCCATGTTCCCTCACGCAAACCGTTCGGGCGACTATCCCAGCACATTAATACCTGTCCTAGACATCAAAAATCGCAGCAGGATGCTTAGTGGATTCCGTCATGTCCAGTGGCCGTCTCATCATTGTTCGCCCGAATGTCTCTTCTCCCAATCTCTGTGACTACAACCGGACAGTCCGGACACGGCCCCACTCCGGTCATCGTGCATACCGGGCTCAATGACCGCAAAGGGTCGAACACCGCCGTTTGAGATCAGCGCCACCGCCGTTTGAGATCAGCGCCACCGCGTACCATGCTAAAACGCGTCAGCCCGGACGCTTACCCAGCATATCCGGCTCAGCCCCGTACCTCATCACCGCTGGACTCCTTGACCGACAGGTGATCGCCGACACGCTGCATCAGCCAGTCCCAGGCTTCCTTTTCGCCCTCGCCGGCGGTCTTCTCGATGGCAATCGAAAGGTAGTTGATTTCCGCCTCGATCTTGTCGCGCGGCAGCATGCCGAGCCGGCTGACCAGGATGGCCAGCTCCAGCACCGCCGCCTTGGCGCGGTTGAAGCCGGTGAACGGCGCATGCGTTTCCTCCCCCACCACGCGGCAGAAATGGCGAGGTCGCATAGCATCGTCATCGATACCTTCGACTTCGAGGACAGAATGCGCGAGCGCCGCCTCGAGCCGCGGCACCGGAAACCCGTCGACCGCAACGGTTGGCCAAAGCTTGCGCCCGGTCAGGCAGCCGGCAAAGATACGCACGTCATCGGTGTAATTGGCGATGGCGAACGGCACTTCGGCGAGATTGTCGAGCGTGATCGACGGCCGGAACGGCGCGATGACCCAGCCGTCCTTCTCGGCGATGATGCCAATCGGCGCGATGTGGACATCGCCGGTCTTGTTGACGGTGGTGATGATCGATTCGCGAATGTAGGGCATGGTTTAGCGCTCTTTCTTCGCGCGAAGCGTGTGGCCCGCCTCCGCAAGACGGGTGCGGTCGATTTCGGGAGCCGGCGCGGCAACTCCCCATGCGAGCGGCTCGTCCTGCACGTAGCGCTTGCGGAGGCGCCACGCGATCTCGGCCTTCATCAGTTCCGCGCCGAGATAGAACGCATGCGCGCCATCAGCCTCAACGCCAAGCCCGGCAAAGAGTTCGAACGCATCCCTGGAAACTGCATGCCCCTTGCCGTTGAAAACATGAATGCCGTCCTCGGCGGTCATGATGCGGAAGTTGTTGTCGCGCACCTCCGCCGCGAGCGCTGCGATATCCTCGGTCGAGGCCGTGAACGGCTTGCGGTCGTGAACCTGCAGCAGCCCTGGATGGTAACTGCGCGGCAGCGCTCCGTCGTTCTTCGCCGCAAACAGGATGCGGCGGGCAACATCGTGCTCCTCGATCGTTCGCAGCGTGTGCGGGCTGACATGCACGGCAAGCACGTTTCGGATCTGAAGTTCCGAGCAGAGCCCGGCCAGAACCGCGGTAACGCCGGAACTGTCGGCGTCGGTCAATTCGGTGAGATTGCCGGTGCCCATCAGCAGTTCGATGTCGGGCCAGCGGCGGCGCGCCTCGATGAAGCGGCCAAGTGACATCGCAAAGCCGAAATGGATCGGGTCGAGCACGGGATCGGCGATGAAGGCGACGCCGGCCTTTTGCGCCGCTTCGATGGCCCGGCCGAGCGAATCCAGGTCGCCGGGGGTGGACGGGATCAGCACTGGTACGGCCTTGCAATCGAAGGCCAACGGCAGCGTGTTCTCATCGAGGCTGAGAAGATAGTCCGCACCGGCGCGTGCGCCGATCGACAGTTCGTCCGTGCTGGCCGAATCGACACTGACCAGAAATCCCTGTGTCTTCAGCTCGAGCACGGCCTCATCCAATAACGGAAACGGTGTTTCCGGCAGGCAGCCGAGATCGATGACGTTGGCACCGGCCGCAGCCAGCGTCCGTGCCCTCGCCACCAGCGCCTCGACCGACAGCATCGGCGCGTCGACAATTTCGGCGAAGATGCGCATGTCGTGACGCGAAAGGTCAGGCGGCTCGCCCGCCCGGCCGAGAAAGGCCGGCAGATCGGCGATCTCGTCAGGCCCGCGTACGAAGGGCACGCCGAAATGGTTCGACAGATGCTCGATGTCGCCGCGATAGCGGCCGGGCAGGATGACGCGGTCGCCGCCGCCTGTCAGGCTGAGCCGCCGCTTGATGATGTCTTCGCTCATCAGCGCCGCGACCTTGACGCCGATGTCGATGATCTCCCACGCAAATTCGGTTTCGCCCAGTCCGGCCAGCAGCCTTTCCAGCCGGACCTTGGCCAGGTGGCCGGTAAGAAAGACCAGCCGCTCAGCCATGGCTTACGAGTTCGGCGTGGCGCCGTCTGACCGAAGCTTCGAGATCGGCAAGCGACTCGACCACCTGGGTCCGCTCGAAGCTCTTCAGCTGGTTGGTATTCTCCAGGTCGATCCTGCGCGGATAGACCTTGACAAGCCCATGCGGCGCCATGGTTTCGAGTTCCGGCGCGGTGTCGCACGCAAAGACGATGGCCGGCACTCGGCATTTTCCGGCCTGGGCAAAGACGTTGGTGGCGAGCGTGTCGGAAATGCCGTGCACGCATTTGGCAACCGTGTTGGAACTGGCCGGCGCCACCACCACCGTGTGATAGACACCGTGATAGAATTCGCCGACCGGGATCGCGCTCGCCGTCTTGTCGTGCAGGACGCGCGTCGTCTCCGGGAAATCGAGCTTGAGCTTGTACATGCGCAGCACTTCGTTGGCGGCTTTCGACACAAAGACATCGCAATGTTCTATCTGGTGAATGAGTGCGAAGCTCTCCGTAAAAAAATGACCGGAACCGGTCAAAACCCATGCCCAGCGCGGCGTATGCAGCGTCGCCATCGCCTACCCTGCTTTTCTTGCCGACCGGATCGGAGCCGCGATCCGGATCCCGGGCAGATTGCCCGACGCGAGCAGCGCCCCGGCTTCGGCTGCATCTTTCGGACCGGCGAGATGGAAATCGACGCCGTCGGGCAGCATAGCGGCGAAGCTGGCATCGACGATGCCTCTGACTGCCAGGCCGTCGATCGTGTCGCTGCCGAAGAAGGCGCCGGTCTGCTTGATCAGCAGCAGCGTATTCGCGCCGAGCTTGCCGGCAAGCCAGGCGGCAAGGGAATCGGAGGTAATGTCCCAGGACGCTGGAATGTCCGGCGCCGACAGGGCCAATGACGACGGCAGCCACACCGGTACCCTCCCTTCATTCAACGCTCGAACCATTTCTTCCAGCGACCGTGCCGCCGCCAGCCTTTCGTCACGGTCGAGTATGACCTGGCCGAACTGCTCCATGGCGAGGATCGCCATGGCGTGGGCAGCGGTATCGGAAAAATCCATCCGGAACTGCGTCTCACGCACCTGGTCGGCGAAGAGGCCGCCGCCGGGCACGATGACGATAGGCAGCTTGGAACCCGCCAGCGCCGCGATCCAGCTTTCCATTTCCGCCGCATGGACCGTGCTGCCGCCAAGCTTGACGACGGACGGCTTGACGGCGGCTCGCCTGATGGCCTCAGGCCTTGCTTGTCGCGGCTGGGAAGCAGCGATTTGACCCTTTCGGCCGGCAGGGCCGGAGGCGACGCCGCGGCCTGCCGCTTGGCGCTTGCGTTCGATCTCGACGCCGACGCCGCCTGGGCCGAGTTCGAGTTTTTCCACCCTTACCGTGACGCGCACGACACGCGGGTTCTCCAGAATGTAGGTCGCCACCTGCTCGGCCAAGGCCTCGCTGAGCTGGACGTGGCCCCGCGCGACGATGGTGCGAATGCCGTCCATGATGATGTCGTAGGAGAACACATGGCGCATGTCTTCGGGATGGTCGGTGACTTGCAGCACGTCGGCGGTCACGTCGAAACGCACCTTCTGTGTATGGCCGTGCTCGAAGCTGTAAGCGCCGATCTGAACCGGCAGGACAAAGTCCCGCACGAAGATCTTGTCGGTGCCCAGTGTCGGGTCGGTGCCCGGCGAATAGCCCCTCGCCGCCAGCAGGCGGTAGTCGACGCTCGACGGGCCGCCGGCCCGGGATTCTTCCGGGACCAACTCGCGGATCTGCGCAACGGCCTCGGCACTGATCGAACCCACGCGGCCGGAGTTGCCGCACAGTGCCCCGCGAAAGCCGAGAAAATCGGGAGCGAAGGGCAGCAGGCGCGGGATATCAGGGGTTTCCAGCGATCCGCTCAGGCCAACAATTAGACCGAGCGATTTGGCTCGATCGACGAAACCCGGGATACGCTCGGGCGGCAGATGGTCGAGCAGCCGCCCGTTTGCCTTGATCGCAGTGTCGACCATGGCGCCATGGAAGCGATGTTTGGCAAGCATCGGCAGAAGCTCGAAATCCGGCGCCAGGTCGGCGAAAAGCACGGCGATCAGTTTCGTTCGCGCGGCGAGCGGCTCGAGCGCCGCCGCGCAGGCGGAGACATTTTCCGACGGGAAAAGGCCTATCTTGACGTAATCGACGCCGGTCGCGGCGATCTCTTCGGCCTTGCCGCGGATCGTCTCCGGTTCCATCGGCAGGTCGCCGCAGACCGCGCTGACCGGCGCCCGGCCGGCGATGAATGAAATCGTCCGGCGGATGGTTTGCGTGGATACCGCGCCCAGCGCCCCCGCCTTCGGATCCTTCAGGTCGACGATGTCGACGCCACCCGAAAGCGCGATCTCCGCCTCGTCGACGCCGGTGACACTGGCCAGCATTCTGGTCATTGGAAGACTTTCTCCGGCATGAGGGACAGGGCGCTCTCGGGTCCGGATACCGAAATCTGCTCAGTTGCGCTTCCGGCGAGCAGGCATGCCACTAAAGCAGACGCGAGAAGTCCACTTTCAGGGTTTGATAAAATTTGCGGGTCAGCTAAGCTCATCACGGGCACCTTGACTTCGCGCCGGTCCGGCAACAATCGGACTTTAGCGCAAGAACGGGTAATTTTATCGATGACGAGCGCGGTGCCGGGCACTCTCGCGGCCTTTTTGTGCTTTTTTTCCCTGACCGTCAACGTTCCGGGCGCGCTGGCCCAGGAAGCGACGGGCAAGCAACCGGCCGCAACGGCCAAGCCGGAAAAAAAGCTGACCGAAATCAAGATAGGCTATTTACGCGCCTATGCGCCGCAACTCGCTTTGTCGGTGCTCGACGTCCCGCCCCGCGATGAAGGCGTTGCCGGCGGCAATGTCGCGATTGCCGACAACAACACGACCGGCAGCTTCCTCGGCCAGAAATTCAGCCTCGACGTGATCGAGGTAAAGCCGGACGCGGATGTCGTTGCGGCCTTCCAGGAAATGATCGCCAAAGGCGACCGCTACGTAATCGCAGACCTCCCGGTCAAACAATTGCTGTCGATCGCCGATCTTGCCCGCGACAACGGCGTTCTGATCTTCAATGCCGGCGCCACCGACGACAGTCTTCGCGAGGAGGAATGCCGCGCCAACATCTTCCATACCATCCCGACGCGCAGCATGCTGGCCGACGGGCTGGCGCAATATCTGGTCTGGAAGCAATGGCGGCGCTGGGTGCTGATCTACGGCTCGCACGAGCGCGACCAGCTTTTTGCCGAGGCCCTGCGCCGGGCGGCGACGCGCTTCGGCGGCGAGATCGTCGGCGAAAAGCTGTTCGAGGATACCGGAACGGCACGGCGGACCGATTCCGGCGTCGTCCAAATCCAGCGGCAGATGCCTGTCTTCACCCAGGATCTGCCGGAGCACGATGTGTTGCTGGTCGCCGACGAAAGCGAGGTGTTCGGCACCTATGTTCCGTTCCGCACCTGGACTCCGCGGCCGGTCGCCGGCACCGCCGGGCTCACCCCGTCGGCCTGGCATCCGGCCAGCGAGCAATGGGGCGGCACCCAGATCCAGAACCGCTTCGCCAAGGCAAACGGCCGCCGCATGATGTCGAAGGATATGGCGGCATGGACCGCGGTGCGCATCCTCGGCGAGGCGGCGACCCGCACGCAAGGTGCCGACCCGCGCAAGATGGCCGACTTCATCCGCTCCGACGATTTTTCGATCGCCGCGTTCAAGGGGCAGAAACTGACTTTCCGCAAGTGGAACCAGCAGTTGCGGCAGCCGATCTTCCTCGGCGACAACAGGTCGGTCGTCTCGACGTCGCCGCAGGAAGGTTTTTTGCACCAGGTGTCGGAGCTCGATACGCTCGGGGTCGATGAACCCGAAACAAAATGCGTGCTTAAGTAGAACCAATTGGGAGGAATTTCAGTGCAGAGACGAGCTTGCGCACTCGCCATTCTCGCGACCGGCTTCATGGCCTGCCCAGCGTCGGCCTACATGGCCTATGTTTCCAACGAGAAGGACAACACGATGTCCGTCGTCGACACCGCGACGATGCAGGTGGTGAAGACCGTCAATGTCGGGCAACGTCCGCGCGGCATCACCATCTCGCATGACGGCAAGCACATTTATCTCTGCGCCAGCGACGACGATTCGATCGAGGTGATCGACACGGCGTCGCTGGAGATCGTCGATACCTTGCCCTCCGGGCCCGACCCGGAGCTCTTCGTGCTCTCGCCTGACGGCAAGACGCTTTATGTCGCCAATGAGGACGACAATCTCGTCACCGTCATCGACATCGAGAATAAGAAGGTGCTGGCTGAAATTCCGGTCGGTGTCGAACCGGAAGGCATGGGCGTCAGCCCGGACGGAAAGATCATGATCAATACGTCCGAAACGACAAACATGGCGCATTTCATCGATACGTCGACCCACGAGATCACCGACAACGTGCTGGTGGATGCGCGTCCGCGCTTCGTCGAGTTCACCCCCGACGGCAAGCAGGCCTGGGTGACTGCCGAGATCGGCGGCACTGTTTCGGTGATCGACAATCAAACGCGCGAAGTTGTCCAGAAGATCACCTTCGAGATTGCCGGCCTGAGGGCCGAATCGATCCAGCCGGTCGGTGTGCGCATCACCGCCGACGGCAAGAAAGCCTATGTGGCGCTCGGACCGGCCAACCGCGTCGCGGTGATCAACACGCAGACATACGAGGTCGAGAAATACGTGCTGGTCGGCCAACGCGTCTGGCAGCTCGCTTTCACTCCGGACCAGAAAACCATCATCTCGACCAACGGCGTGTCGAACGACATCACCTTCATCGACGTGGAGACTGACGAGCCGGTGCAGTCGGTGACCGTCGGCGCGCTGCCATGGGGCGTCGTCGTCTCGCCCAATTGAATCAACTCAATTGAATCAAACAGACAGAAAAACAGCAGAAGGGCAGGAAATCATGCGGAAATTTCGGGCCGTCACTTTCGCTGCGCTGGTCGGCATGGCACTCACGCAGGGCCAGGTATGGGCGCAGGACAATGACGACGACGCCGGTGCGGCCACCAAAACTGACGCCAGCCCCGAAGCCGAGAAGGCAACCCGGGCCAGCAAGGACGTGCCGGAACTTATCCTCGGCAGCAAGGAAGACCAGTTCACCGCCAACCAGAAGGACTTCCAGCTGATTGCCGGCCAGGGCTATCGCTGGAAGATCACCGCGGCGGGCGGGCTGGAGTACAAATTCCATACCGACCTCTTCCGCAATGTGTGGAACAACCAGATCGTGATCAATGACCTCGAGGTGCACATGAACGGCGCACCCGCGTGGCTCGAATTCGACGCCGACGGCACCATCCAGGTGCAGTTCACCACCGTCAGGCCCGGCATCTACACATGGTCGGTGCCCGACCTCGCCGACAGAGGCATGAAGGGCACAATCACGATCAAGTAGGATCACCGGAAAGCGGGACCTTCGCGATCGGGCCCGGTGCGCTAGACTCCTGGTGCGCTAGGTGCGCTAGACTTAGGTGCGCTAGACTATCGTCGACGACAAGGAGCCAGCTGCGTGCAGCATGTGAGGACAAGCGGACCAGGAGATGAGGTGGCGGCGCTCGACGTCGTCGGCGTCAGCCATTCCTATGGTCCCAAGCGGGCGCTCAACGACGTCTCATTCTCGATCGCGCCGGCGACCTTCACCGTCCTTCTCGGCCTTAACGGCGCCGGCAAGACAACTCTGTTCTCGCTGATCAGCCATCTTTACGACACGCGCCGCGGATCGATCCGCATCTTCGGTCATGACGTCAGCCGCGCTTCTGGCGAAGCACTCAGGCGTGTCGGCATCGTGTTCCAGGCCCGCACGCTCGACCTCGATCTCAGCGTCCACCAGAACCTCTCCTATCACGCCGCGCTGCATGGCATCGGCGGACGCGAGGCCCGGCAGCGCATTGCCGCGCTGCTCGATACGGTCGACATGCAGGGCCGTCAGCATGACAAGGCACGCAGTCTTTCCGGCGGCCAGATGCGGCGCATCGAGATCGCCAGGGCGCTGCTCCACCGCCCTTCCCTGCTGCTGCTCGACGAGGCGACCGTCGGTCTCGACATCCAGTCGCGTGCAGGCATTCTCGCCACCATCCGCAAGCTCGTCGAAACCGAGGGCATTGGCGTGCTGTGGGCGACGCATCTGATCGACGAGGTTAAAGACGGCGACCATGTCGTCGTGCTGCGGCAGGGCGAACTGGTCGCCAAGGGCAAGGTTGCCGATGTCGTCAGGACGAGCGGCGCCGGTTCGATCCGCGACGCCTTTTCGAGGCTCAGCCGCATCGAGGCAGTCGGCATCGCGGAGATATCGCCATGAGCGCTCCCGCAATGCCCGAGAAAGTCGCCGGCATCATCCCGGTGAAGTTCGAAAAATTCGGCCTGCGCCATTATCTCATTTGCCTCAAAGGCGTCGTCCTGCGGGAGTGCCTGCGCTTCCTGCACCAGCGCGAGCGCTTCATATCCTCGCTGGTTCGGCCGCTCATCTGGCTGTTCATTTTTGCGGCCGGATTCCGGCAGGTGCTCGGCGTATCGATCATCCCGCCCTACAAGACCTACGTGCTCTACGAGGTCTACATCACGCCGGGCTTGTGCGGCATGATCCTGCTGTTCTCAGGCATGCAGTCTTCGCTGTCGATGGTTTATGACCGCGAGATGGGCAACATGCGCACCCTTTTGGTCAGCCCCTTCCCGCGCTGGTTCCTGCTGGTGTCGAAGATGCTCGCCGGCGTCTCCGTATCGATCGCGCAAGTCTACGCGTTCCTGATCGTTGCCTGGTTCTGGGGCGTCAAGGCGCCGCCGATCGGCTATCTCATGGTGCTGCCGGCGTTGTTCTTGTCGGGCATGATGCTTTGCGCGCTCGGCATGCTTTTGTCGTCGATGATCAAGCAGCTCGAAAACTTCGCCGGCATCATGAACTTCGTCATCTTTCCCGGCTATTTCGCTTCTCCGGCGCTCTATCCTTTGTGGCGCATCCAGGAGGCGAGCCCGCTGCTTTACAAAATCTGCCTCGCCAACCCGTTCACCTATGCCGTCGAACTGATCCGCTTCGCCTTCTACGGCCAGATTAACTGGCTGTCGCTGGGCGTCGTTGCCGGCTGCACGCTGCTGTTCCTTGCCGCCGCAATCATCGCCTACGACCCTTCGCGCGGCCTGATGACCCGCAAACAGGACACGGGAGGAAATGCCTGATGGCACGAATGAGCCTTGTTCGCTGCCTGGCTGTGGTTGCCATGCTCGCGCCGAGCGTGAACGCCATGGCGGCGAACATCGATCCGGACTGGCCTTGCATACAGCGCAAGGTGCCACAACTCTCGCTCGGCCAGATCTGGAACGGGCCGGAGCTGCCGCCAGCGGCGAAGGACTTGTCGAAAGACCCCGGTATCTCCGCCCTGGTCGAGGAGGTAGCAGCCCGGCGGATACCGATTGCCGAAGCCCAAAAGAAGATCAAGGATTTCGCCGCCTCGCTGCCGGCCGAGCAGCTTGCGCCGAAAATGGCGATGCTGGTTCAAGGCATGTTCGATCACATGGACGCCGAGCGTTCTCACGTGATCTCAGGCATTGCCCGTTACGCCCACAAGCAGCTCGAAATGGCCGCCGCGTTGCGCAAGGAAGCGTCCGATGTCGATGCGTTGCGGGCAAAGCCCGATGCGGACCCCGACGAGGTCGAACGGCGAACCGAACAGCTGAAATTCGCGACGCGAATTTTCAATGAGCGCGTACAATCACTGACTTACGTCTGCGAAGTGCCGACGATCATCGAGCAGCGGCTTTATCAATTGTCCAAGGCGGTCTCGGAAACGCTCGCCGCGAAGAAGTAGAACCTTTGTTCGATCTTCGCGGCGGCTCTCACGATCCTCGGCCGGGCAGCACGCGCCAGCGCTGCACGAAGTAACCGGGATGCGTCTCGATCCACTGGGCTACCAGCGGCTGCGCCTGCATGAAGGCGGTCCCGGGATTCATCGCCAGGCCGTCCACCATCTGTTCGCGTTGTTCACAGGTCTGCGGCACATCCGTCAGGCAGACCATCATAACGAGCGTGTAAAGCATTGCCCCTTGTCCCCATCGAATTCCCGAACCCCATGCCCGGGAGGTTTCCGAGATACCGACCAGTCTGCAGGGGTCGCACATACAGATCGCTTACGGGTGTGAAAGGACGTGGCCCCTGCTCTTTCGCACTGCAACATAACATGCCGCTTATCTTACGCCAACGATCGCCGGGACGTTCTCCAGAGCAATTGCTTCAGGTTTGTGCTGCCTCGATGTGGCGCCGATGTTTCCAGTGCCGATGAACCCGATCATCACGGCATGTCGTCGATGTCGTCAGACCGGCAGCCCGTTCTCCTTACGCAGGCTCTTGTCGAATGCGAATGCGGGGCAAACTGACCTGGCGCGCCATTTTTTCCCGCCGCATAGCGCCTTCTCGGAGGGCGTCAGCTATGAGCGCCTCTGGTATCCGCACCGGCCAACTTGTCCGTCCAGCGCCGGAATAGCGCGCTGGCATTGACGCCTCCGAAGCCGAAGCCGTTGGCGATCGCGTAGTCCATTCCCATCGGTCGGGCTTGGTTTGCGACGAAGTCGATCCCGTCGCCGGCTGGATCCGGCGCGCTCAAATTGAGTGTCGGCGGTGCTACTTGATCCCTGAGCGCCAGGATTGTGAAGATCGCTCCAAGCCCGCCGGCGGCTCCGAGCAGGTGTCCGGTCGCCGACTTCGTTCCGCTGACAGCGATGGCGGAATCTGCGCCGAAGAGTGTTCTGATCGCCGCGATTTCCCCGAGGTCACCGACCGGGGTGGAGGTCGCGTGCGCATTGAGGTGGCGAACCTCACCCGGCGAAATGCCGGCTTGGGCAATCGCGATCTCCATGGCTCGGCGCGCGCCGTCGCCATCCTCGGGACCGGAAGTGACGTGATGAGCATCCGCCGTCGTGCCGTAGCCGACGAGCTCGGCGAGCGGTTTCGCGCCGCGCGCCAGCGCGTGGCTCAACGCCTCGATCACCAGCACGCCGGCTCCTTCGCCCATGACGAAGCCGTCCCGCGACACGTCGAAAGGCCGTGACGCCTGAGCCGGCGCCCGATTGAAGCCGGTTGAAAGAGAGCGTGCGGCAGCAAACCCACCGAGACTGACGATGTTCATGCAGGCTTCCGTTCCGCCGCACACGGCGATATCGGCTTCGTTGGCGCGGATGAGGCGAGCCGCATCGCCGATCGCCTGGATGCCGGCCGCGCACGCCGTTACCGGTGCGCCGAGCGGCCCCTTGAAGCCATGGCGGATCGAGATGTGGCCCGCCGCGAGGTTTACCAGGAAGGACGGCACCGTAAACGGCGAGAGACGGCGGACGCCGCGCTGGTCGACCGTGCGCACCGCCTCGGTTATGGCGGGGAACCCGCCGACGCCGGAGGCGATGATCGTGGCCGTGCGCAGGCGATCCGCTTCCGAGGCGGGCGCCCACCCTGCTTGCGCGAGTGCCTCTTGTGCAGCGGCGAGCCCGAAGATGATGAACCGGTCTACCTTGCGCTGGTCCTTCGCAGACAGGACGGCATCCGGATCGAAACCAGCGTCCGGATCGTCTTCCAGCGAGGGAACCACCCCGCCAATCTTGGCCGGGAGATCTCCCACCATATCGTCCGGAAGCCTGCGGATGCCCGAGCGACCGGCCAGGAGCCGCGACCACGACGCTTCGACATCGGCAGCAAGGGGCGTGACCGCTCCCATGCCTGTAACAACAATCCGTCGCATCTGTTCTCCTATCGATCTCGGCAGGTTGCTAGAATCGCTTGGCTCCGCCCCGGCGAGGTGGCGCTCGGAAGAAGCGGTGCTTGCCACATTGACCACGGTTTCGCGGTTTTCCGCGGCCTGCATGCGACTCACACGCATCGTCGAATTCCTTTTTTAGATTGCGTTCGAAATCTATATCGGATATAGAGTGCGAATGCAATCTATTTTTGAGAGGAGGCGATGGGCATGAAAAAGCGGAATCGTGTGGTGTTAGCCGGTGTCTTGATCGCGGTGTCAGGGGCGGTGGCGTTCGCCACACTTGCCATTCCCACGCAGGAAGCCGCCGCCGTGGGCGACCCGAGGCAGGAACCCCCTATGGTCAGGTTGGCGACGGCAGCTCCGGTGGCCGGATCCGAACGCAGCTTCACGGGCATCATAGGAGCGAAGGTCGAGAGCAATCTCGGTTTTCGCGTCTCAGGCAAGATCGTGGAACGGCTCGTGGACGTCGGTCAGGAGGTCAAAGCCGGTCAGCCGCTGATGCGGATCGACGACACCGACCTTCGCCTTTCGCTCACGGCGAAGCGCAACGCTGTCGCTGCAGCACGCGCTGTCCTGGTTCAGGCGAGCGCGGACGAAAAGCGCTACGCTGTTCTGGTCAAGAAGGAGTTGGCTGCAACCCCGCAGCGGTACGAGCAGGCAAAGGCCGCGCTGGATACTGCCACGGCCCAGCTTGCCGCCGTGGAAGCGGAAGCGAAGGTCGCAGAGAACGAGGCGACCTACGCGGTCCTGGTGGCGAACGCGGATGGAACGGTGGTCGATACGCTTGGCGAGCCGGGGCAGGTCGTCTCCGCCGGCCAGCCGGTGGTTCGCATCGCCCAGGCCGGCCCCCGCGAAGCGGTGGTCGCGCTTCCCGAAACGATCCGGCCAGCGATCGGGTCGGTGGCCGAGGCCAGCGTGTATGGGGGTGATGGGCGTCGCTATGCAGCACATCTCCGGCAGTTATCGAACTCCGCCGATGCCCAGACCCGTACCTACGAGGCCCGCTATGTGCTTGATGGCGAGGCCGCGGCAACACCGCTTGGCGCGACGGTAACCATTCGGCTTGCAAGCCAGGCCGGTCAGCCTGAAGTCCAGGTGCCGCTCGGGGCTGTGCTCGATGATGGTCGGAAGACCGGCGTCTGGGTCCTGGACAGCGCCACCTCGACCGTACACTTTCAGCCCGTGCAGCTTGTTCGTGTGACCAGTGAATCCGCAGTGATCTCCGGATTGAACTCTGCCGATCCGATTGTTTCGCTCGGCGCTCACCTCCTGCAGGAGGGCGCTCAAGTCAGGACTGCATCCGAAAGCGGGGGCAAGTGATGAACCTCAATCTTTCCGCGATTGCCGTTCGCGAACGGGCCGTCACCCTGTTCTTCATCCTCTTGGCAGTGGCGGCCGGCGCCTATGCGTTTGTCATGCTCGGGCGGGCGGAAGACCCCAACTTCACCATCAAGACCCTGACGGTCACGACGGCGTGGCCGGGTGCGACAGCACGCGAGATGCAGGATCTCGTCGCCGAACCGTTGGAGAAACGGCTTCAGGAACTGACCTGGTACGACCGGGTGGAGACGACCACACGGCCGGGCTATGCCTATATGACGGTCACGCTGAGGGACGACACGCCGCCATCCGCCGTTGAGGAGGAGTTTTACCAGGCCCGCAAGAAGCTCGGGGATGAAGCCCGCAACCTGCCGCCCGGCGTCTTCGGCCCCTTCGTCAATGACGAATATTCGGACGTGAGCTTCGCCCTTTATGCTCTGAAGGCCAAGGGCATGCCGATGCGTGAGCTGGCCAGGCAGGCCGAAGTGATCCGCCAGGACCTCCTGCACGTGCCCGGCGTCAAGAAGATCAACATCCTCGGTGAGCGTCCCGAACAGATATTCGTCGAGTTCTCCTACGCCAAATTGACAACCCTCGGCGTCTCGGCACAGGACATCGTCGCCGCCTTGCAGCGGCAGAACACCGTCACACCGGCGGGCTCGATCGACACTCAGGGGCCGCGGGTCTTCATCCGGGTCGACGGCGCTTATGACAGCGTCCAGGCGATCGCCGACACGCCGATCGTCGCTTCGGGGCGGACGCTGAAGCTCTCCGACATTGCCGAGGTCCGCCGCGGCTACGAGGATCCGCCCACATATCTCATCCGCCGCCAGGGTGAGCCCACCATCATGCTGGCAGCCGTCATGCAGGAGGGCTGGGACGGTCTCGCGCTCGGCAAGGCGCTGGAGGACAGAACTGCGGCCATCGCACAGACACTCCCGCTCGGGATGACGCTCGACAAGGTGAGCGATCAGGCCGTCAACATTACCTCGGCGGTCGACGAATTCATGATGAAGTTCGCGATGGCGCTCGGCGTGGTGCTGCTGATCGCCCTGATCAGCATGGGTTGGCGCGTCGGCATCGTCGTGGCGGCCGCCGTTCCTCTGACGCTGGCGGTCGTCTTCCTTATCATGCTGGAAACCGGCCGGTTCTTCGACCGCATCACGCTCGGCGCTCTCATCCTGGCGCTCGGTCTTCTCGTGGACGATGCCATCATCGCCATCGAGGTGATGGTGGTGAAGATGGAAGAGGGCATGGACCGCATCAAGGCGGCGGCCTATGCGTGGAGCCACACCGCGGCGCCGATGCTGTCGGGAACGCTCGTGACGGTCGCCGGGTTCCTGCCGGTGGGCTTCGCGCGCTCCACGGCCGGCGAATACGCGGGCAACATCTTCTGGGTCGTCGGGTTTGCCCTTATCGTCTCGTGGATCGTCGCGGTGATCTTCACGCCCTATCTTGGCGTCAAGATGCTGCCCGAGATCAAACCGGTCGAAGGCGGTCACCACGCGATCTACGACACACCGAACTATCGGCGCCTGCGGCGGCTCATCGTCTTTGCCGTGCGGCACAAGTTCGTAATCAGCGGTATTGTCGCCATCGCCTTCGTGCTTTCCGTCGTCGGCATGGGCTCCCTCAAACAGCAGTTCTTCCCAACATCCGACCGCCCCGAAGTGCTGGTGGAGGTTCGCCTGCCGGAAGGCACCAGCATCGAGACGACGACCGCCACGGTCGAGACGCTCGAAGGCTGGCTGGACGACCAGCCCGAGGCTGAGATCGTCACGAGCTATGTCGGTCAGGGCGCTCCCCGCTTCTTCTTCGCGATGGCGCCGGAATTGCCCGATCCCGCCTTCGCCAAGATCGTCGTGCTGACACCGGACGCGGAGGCGCGCGAGGCATTGAAGCACCGGCTCCGGGAGGCGGTGTCCCAAGGGCTTGCACCCGGGGCCGACGTACGTGTCACCCAACTTGTGTTCGGGCCCTACACGCCGTTCCCGGTCGAGTTTCGGGTCATGGGACCTGATCCAGTGCAACTCTACAGCATTTCCGAGAAGGCCCTCGACATCATGCGGGACGTCCCGGACGTACGGCAGGCCAACCGCGACTGGGGCAACCGCACGCCCGTGCTCCGCTTCGTCCCGGATCAGGACCGGCTGAACCTCATCGGCCTCTCGCCTGCCGAGGTGGCCCAGCAACTGCAATTCCTCCTCACCGGTATCCCCGTAACGCAGGTCCGCGAGGACATCCGCAATGTCCCCGTCGTCGCACGCAGCGCCGGGGCTGAGCGGCTGGATCCGGCACGCCTGGCGGATTTCTCGCTGATGAGCCGGGACGGCCGCCAGATTCCGCTCGACCAGATCGGCCATTCGGAAATCCGCCTGGAAGAGCCGATCCTGAAGCGCCGCGATCGCACGCCCGTCATCACGATCCGCTCGGACATCAACGAGGCGACCCAGCCTCCGGAGGTTTCCAAGCAGATCATGAAGGCCCTTCAGCCGCTGATCGCGTCCCTTCCGGCCGGCTATCGCATCGAACTGGGCGGATCGATCGAGGAGGCCGAAAAGGCCAACACGGCGCTGGGTAAAGTCTTTCCGGCCATGATCGCCGCCATGCTGATCGTCATCATATTGCAGGTGCGGTCCTTCTCGACAATGGCCATGGTCATGCTGACGGCACCGCTTGGCCTCGTCGGCGTCGTGCCTATGTTGCTCACCTTCAACCAGCCCTTCGGCTTCAACGCCATTCTGGGCCTGATTGGTTTGGCCGGCATCCTGATGCGCAACACGCTGATCCTGACCGAACAGATCAAGGAGAACCAGGCGGCCGGCCTCGACGACTATCACGCCGTCATCGAGGCCACGGTGCAACGCACGCGGCCGGTGATCCTGACCGCACTTGCCGCCGTGCTGGCCTTCATCCCCCTCACGCACTCTGTCTTCTGGGGATCGATGGCCTATACGCTGATCGGCGGTACGGCGATCGGCACGGTGCTGATCCTGCTCTTCCTTCCAGCGCTCTATGCCGCGTGGTTCCGGATCAAGCCAACAGCAGACGACGTCCATGAGGAGCCATCCGACTCGACGGATGAACTGGAAATGCAAACAACATTAGCCGCCGAATAGGGTTCTGTTGCCGGAGGAGGCGGTTCAAGTTCTCGTCCGCTGGCCTTTGCCTGAACATGCGCAGGGCAAGCTGCACGATCTTGCCGCTTACAGATGATCGTCCAGGGCGAGCCCGGCAGTCATCAGTTCTGGAGACATTTATGAATCGTCCGGTCCGAACGCGAACTGATCCCGACGAGATGCGCGCACGCATCCTGGAGGTCGCGGAGGAGCACTTCCGCCGCATCGGCCACCACAAGACGTCGGTGGCCGACATCGCCTCCGAGATCGGCATGAGCCCGGCGAACGTCTACCGTTTCTTCGCCTCCAAGGGTGCGATCAACGAGTCCATCTATGGACGTGTCGTGAACGAGGTCGCTGAGATCGCCTTTGCGATCGCATGCACGAACGCGACAGCCTCGGAAAAACTCGACCGACTCCTGACCGCTATTCACCACCACAACAAGACGAAACTGATCAAGGAAAAGCGCATGCACGACATGATTGTCGACGCCATGCAGGCGAACTCGGCGATCATCAAAGCGCATATCGAGGGGATGGTGACAATCTTCGAGGCGATCATCCGCGAGGGCATCGAAGCGGGCGAATTCATCGTCGAAGATCCCGCGGAAGCGGCGCGTGCGATCAAGACCGCGTTCACGCCGTTCTTCCACCCGATTCTGATCGAGCACAGCGTTCAACACGGCGAAGACACCGAAGCGGGCCTGCGCGAGCAGATTCGCTTTATTCTGAAGGCTCTCGGCAAGTCGGACTAGGCGGCCTGGGAAGGCGGCTGCCAGCACATCTCAAAGCCACCAGGCGTTTCGAGCGCATGCGTCTGCGCGAATTCCAGCTCGCAGTAATCGCCCACGACATCAGACTTGATGGATATGAGAAGCAGCGGCCCGCAGCCTATCGCCGACGCGTCGAATGGTTCGGTCCGGCTGTGGGTCCTTACCGGCAGCTCTGCGCTTCCGCAGCGGATGCTGCCGTCCGCCAGCCTCGCAACGAGCTCGAGCCCGGTGCAGTCCGCCAGCTCGGCGATTGAGCCTGTCGCGCTGCGCGCTTCGCTCGCAGAATCCATCGTCATTGGCGCGGTCCTTGCTGGGCATCGCCCGCAGACGACGCAATCAGCACGCTCTCGGCCGCCGCTTGCAGGAACCGCTTCGACAGCCGCTCGTCGTTGACAGCCCGCGAGAGGACTACCGCGCCGACCATGGTCGAGAGAATGGCCATGGCCTTGCCACTGGGCTCCTCGCCGTCGCCAACCCAATTACCGAGGATTTCGAGATGCTCCCTGATCCCGGCTTCGAACGACGCTTTCACGTCGCTGCCCTGTCTGGCAGCATCCGAACCGAGCGCGACAATCGGGCAGCCGTCCATCCTTTCTCCGCGATGGTCCATACTGAGGTAGAACGCGATCACCGCGCCAAGCGGATCCTCAGGATTGGCCGCAGTCGCGGCTGACCACCGGAGTGTGGCGCTCTCCATCGCCCGCCTGGACGCCTGCGCCGCCAGATCGTCCTTGGATGCGAACTGCTTGTAAAACGCGCCCTGGGTCAGCCCCGCAGCCTCCATCAGGTCCTTAAGGCCGATGCCGTCAAACCCGCGCTCCCGAAAAAGCCGGCTTGCCACATTGATCACGGTTTCGCGGTTTTCCGCCGCCTGAATGCGACTCACACGCATCGTCATCTCCTAAATTAGCTTGCGTTCGACATCTATAGCAGATATAGAGTGCGAACGCAATCCAATTTGGCTGCGCACGGGTGCCCGCGATCACGCCATCGAAAATTTGGAGGAGAGGTCAAATGCTATACAGTTATTTTGTCGAGAAATCGATCCGGGAGAGCTTCGACCACGTCAACAAACATCGCTGGGATGAGGCGGTGAAAGCACTCGTGCCGCATGTCCATCACCGCGTTTCCGGCACCCATGCGCTTGGTGGTGAGCGCCACGACAAAGAAGCCGTGCGCCGATGGTTTGAGCGCCTCGGCCGCGTCCTGCCCAATCTCCATCTTACGGTCAACCACGTCTGGGTGAAGGGCTGGCCGTGGCATACCACCGTGTTCGCCCAGTGGGACGGCACCGCGACGCTGCTCAACGGCGACGCGTCCTACGTCAACAGCGGTCTCCACGTGTTCACCCTGCGATGGGGCAAGGTCTATGCCCTCGAGGAATTCTACGATTCACAAGCAGCAGCCCGCGGTCTTGCCGCCCAAGCGGCAACTGGCCTCGAAGAAGCTGTTGCCGAACCAATTGTAGGCTAGCAGAAGCGCAGTCGGCGGCCGCATCGTAACCGCGGGTACGCTAGCCCGTGGCCATGCCGGGCATCGCCCGCAGACGACCCCATTAGCACGCTCTCAGCGGCCGCTTGCAGGAACCGCTTCGACAGCGCTCGTCGTTGACGGTCCGCGAGACCACCGGCGGGTGGCGCTCTCCATCGCCCGCCTCGATGCCTGCACCGCCAGATCGTCCTTGGAGGCGAACTGCTTGTAGAACGCGCCCTGGGTCAGCCCGGCACCTAAGGCCGATGCCGTCAAAGCCGCGCTCCCGAAAAAGCCCGCTTGCCACATTGATCACGGTTTCGCGGATTTCCGCAGCGCCTCACAGGCATCATTATTTTTCATTTTTAGATTGCATTCGTAATCTAACCTCTATAGAGTTCGAACGCAATCTAAAAAGAAGGAGATACGAGATGATCCGCAAAACCCTGAGCGCCTCGGTTTTGGCCGCGCTGTTTCTTGCCGCCCCGGCATTTGCCGAGGAAGCCACCATAGGACGCCCGATCGAAGGCGGCAGCCTGCACGAGGGACACCTCGACATGGTCGTCTATTACGTCCCGGCCGAGGGCGACCTCCTGGAGGTCACCGCCACCTTCGCGCCGAAGATCGGCGGCGATCCGCAGCGCGTCGTCATGGGCCTTGCCGACGGCGATTCCGTGGCCTTTTCGATGCCGGGCCACCGCGGCCCGCTCTACGCGTTCTCGCGGTCCGGCGATGAGGTGACGGTGTCGTCCGAGACCGACGTGCACCTGCGAGCCGACGCCAATGCACTGACCCGTCCTGCAGACGGCAGCCTGCGTGCTGCTGGCCGAGAGCTCGCGTCCGTGGGGCCGATGTAAAGGTCAAACGTAACTTGAGAGCGACGAGGGCCATCGTTTGTCTGAAGGGTTTGCCCTGGGGCCGCGCGCCCTAACTCGCGCGACCTCTAGTGTTCGGTTCTTCGTGCGGATAGAGCTTGCCGAACAGGGGCAGGTACATCGCGCCTTTGCGCATCAGGAAGTCGTGGAACGTCGCCATGGCAGGCGAGATCGCGTGATCGCTGCGCATCACCGAAAACCATTGCCGGCGGATCGGCATGCCGACAACGTCGAGGATGACCAGCCGGCCGGCTTCGGTTTCGGCGGCGATGGTGTGGGCAGAGATGAAGGCAATGCCGAGCCCGGCCATCACCGCCTGCTTGATCGTCTCGTTCGAGTCCATCTCGACGCCGAGATCGTCGATGCGGCCGGGCACGTCGCTTAGGAATATCTCCAGCGAGATGCGCGTGCCGGAGCCGGGCTCGCGAATGAGGAAATGCTCCTCGGCGATCCGCTCCTTGGATATCTCGCGTGCCGAGGCCAGCGGGTGGTCGGGCGGCGCGATGATGACCAGCGGGTGATCGCCGAAGACCGAGGCACGGACCGGGACTTCCTTCGCCGGGCGTCCCATCAGCGCGATGTCGATGTCGTGGTTCTTCAGACTGTCGATCGTTTCGGCGCGGTTGCCGATGGCAAGCCGCATGTCGATGTCGGGATGCTCCTTCATGAAGCCGGCCATGAGCCGCGGCGCGAAATATTTGGCGGTGGAAACGACGCCCAGCCTCAAGCTGCCGATGCGCACGCCCTTGATCGCATCCATCCTGTCTTCGAGCAGGCGAAGCCGCTCTTCGATCGCCTGCGCCGTCTCGACGAAGGCCAGACCTGCGGCAGTGGGACGCATGCCGTCCGACGTCCGGTCGAACAAGGCCAGTTGGAACTCCTCCTCGACTTGCCGCAATTGGATCGTCAGCGCTGGAGGAGACAGGCCTAACGCCTTGGCCGCGCTGACGATTTTTCCATGGCTGATGATTGCCTGAACTGTCTTGAATTGCTTGAGCGTGAGGTTTCTCATGCGACACACTAAAATTTTTTTAGTGTAGAAGTAAAGTTATTGAATTTTACTTATCCGGTGGTGTTTGTTCTCATTCCCCTGTCCGGCCGACCCGAGGAGAGGCGGCTGGATCGGGAGGTTACGATGCCAGCGGCAACGCTCGATGCTTTTCTGAATTCCTATCTCGGCCCGCCGGACGAGCTGCGCTCCGCGGTGGTGGCGACTGTCCGCCAGCTGACGCAGGCCGCTACCAATATCCGCAACACCATCAATCAAGGGGTGCTTGGCACCGCCTTTGCCGGGACCCGCGGCGCCAATGCCGATGGCGACATCCAGAAGGATCTCGACATCTTCGCCGACGACATCTTCCTCGACGCCATGCGCCACGCTCCGGTCGCGCTCTACGCCTCCGAGGAACTGGAGCAGCCGGTCCTGCTCGACAGGCAAGCGCCTCTCGCCATCGCCATCGACCCGCTCGACGGCTCCTCCAACATCGACACCAACGTGTCGATCGGAACGATCTTCTCGCTCCTCCCTGCAACTGGCGCGCCGGACGAAAATCCGGCCGCCTCTTTTTTGCAGGCAGGCGTGAACCAGCTGGGTGCCGGTTTCTTCATCTACGGGCCGCAGCTGGCGCTGGTTCTGTCGCTCGGCAGCGGTACGCATGTCTTCGTCCTCTCGACCAGGCTCGGCACCTTCGTCCAGGCCTACGAGAGCCGGATCATCCCGCAGCGCACCCAGGAGTTCGCCATCAACGCCGCCAACTACCGGCATTGGGACGAGGCAGTGCGGCTCTACATCGACGACTGCCTCGAAGGCACCGAAGGCCCACGAGAGAAGGAGTTCAACATGCGCTGGATCGCCTCCCTGGTCGCCGACTGCTATCGCATATTGATGCGCGGCGGCGTATTCCTGTATCCAGGCGACAAGCGCAAGGGTTATCGCCAGGGACGGCTGCGCCTCGTCTACGAGGCCAACCCGATTGCCTATCTCATCGAACAGGCGGCCGGTGCCGCTACCGATACGATCACCCGCATCCTCGAAATCGAACCCGAGAGCTTGCACCAGCGCGTCCCCGTGGTGTTCGGATCGGCGCGGGAAGTCGCGCGCATCACCCGCTATCACACCGAGCCCAGCGCCATCGGCGAGCGTGCGCCGCTGTTCAGCCGCCGCGGCCTGTTCAGGGCTTGAGCATCATGTCGGCAAAGCACCCCATCATCACCATCACCGGGTCGTCGGGCGCAGGCACCACCTCGGTCAAGCGCATCTTCGATCTGATCTTCCGGCGCGAGAATATCGAGGCCGCCTTCATCGAGGGCGACGCTTTCCACCGCTACGACCGTGCCACGATGAAGGTGAAGGTGGCCGAGGAGGAGAAGGCGGGCAATCCGAACTTCACCCACTTCAATGCCGCGGCCAACGAACTCGGAATCCTCGAAGAGGTGTTTGAGGAATATGGCCGCCGGGGAACCGGAAAGACCCGCACCTACATCCATGACGAAGACGAGGAGAAGCAGTACGGCACGCCGCCGGGACAATTTACCGAATGGCGCGAATTCCCGCCGAGCGATCTGCTCTTCTACGAGGGCCTGCATGGCTGCGTCGTCACCGACAAGATCAACCTGGCCAGGCACGCTGACCTCAAGATCGGCGTGGTGCCGGTCATAAATCTCGAATGGATCCAGAAGATCCATCGCGACCGGGCAACGCGCGGCTATTCCACCGAGGCGGTGATGGACGTGATCCTGCGCCGCATGCCGGACTATGTCCGCTACATCGTCCCGCAGTTCTCGCAGACCGCCATCAACTTCCAGCGCGTGCCGATCGTCGACACGTCCAACCCATTCATCGCGCGCTGGATTCCGACGCCCGACGAATCGATGCTGGTGATCCGCTTCGCCAACCCCCGCGGCATCGATTTCCCCTACCTGCTTTCGATGATCCACGACTCGTTCATGTCGCGGCCGAATTCCATAGTGGTACCAGGCAACAAGCTCGACCTTGCCATGCAGCTGATCCTGACGCCGCTCATCCTGCAATTGATCGAACGCAAGAACCGTGTGTCGTGAGGAGGACGCCATGAACAGCCAAGCAGCAGCATTGAAACCCGTCGCCGCCGTCTCGGAGCGCGACATGGCGAATGCCATTCGGGCACTGGCGATGGACAGCGTCCAAAAGGCCAATTCCGGTCATCCTGGCATGCCGATGGGCATGGCCGATGTGGCGACGGTACTGTTCAGCCGCTTCATAAATATCGATCCGTCGGCGCCCGACTGGCCCGATCGCGACCGCTTCGTGCTTTCGGCCGGGCACGGCTCGATGCTGCAATATGCGCTGCATTTCCTGCTCGGCTACGACGACATGCCGATCGAGGAATTGCAGCGGTTTCGTCAGCTGGGCAGCCGTACCGCCGGACATCCGGAATATGGCCATGCGCTTGGCATCGAGACGACGACCGGTCCGCTTGGACAAGGCGTTTCGACCGCCGTCGGCATGGCGCTGGCCGAACGCATGCTTGCTGCCCGCCACGGCGCCGATCTCGTCGACCATTTCACCTATGTGATCGCCGGCGACGGCTGCCTGCAGGAAGGCATCAGCCATGAGGCGATCGACCTTGCCGGTCACCTGAAGCTCTCCCGGCTGATCGTCTTCTGGGACGACAATTCGATTTCGATCGACGGACCGACTTCGCTGTCGACATCGATGGACCAGGCGGCCCGGTTCAAAGCCGCCGGATGGCATGTCCAATCGGTGGACGGCCACGACACGGAAGCTGTTGGAGCGGCAATCGAAGCGGCGCAGCAGTCTGACCGGCCGTCGCTGATCGCCTGCCGCACGGTAATCGGCAAGGGCGCGCCCAATCTGGGCGGCTCGGAAAAGACACATGGCGCACCGCTGGGCGATGCAGAGATCGCCGCGACGCGCGAAAACATCGGCTGGGCCTACGCGCCGTTCGAGGTGCCGGACGACATCCTGTTCGCCTGGCGCGAGATTGCCGAGCGCGGGCAAGCGGCGCGGCGCGCCTGGGAGCAGCGGCTTGCCGCCTCGCCTCAGCGCCAGGCCCTCGAGAGCGCGGTCGCCGGCAACCTGCCCGACACGGTCTTCGAAGCGCTCGGCGCTTTCCGCAAGGAGCATGTCGAGAAGGCGACCAAGGTTGCAACGCGAAAAGCCTCCGAAATGGCGCTCGGCGCAATCAACGCCGCGACCGACCTGACAGTCGGCGGCTCCGCCGATCTGACGCATTCGAACCTGACGATCACCAAGGGCATGGATCGCATAGCGCCGGATGACTATGCCGGCCGTTACATTCACTACGGCATCCGTGAGCACGGCATGGCCGCGGCCATGAACGGAATCGCGCTGCATGGCGGCTTCGTGCCTTATGGCGGCACGTTCCTGTGTTTCGCCGACTATGCGCGCGGCGCGATGCGGCTCTCGGCGCTCATGGGCCAGCGCGTTATCTATGTGATGACGCATGATTCCATCGGGCTCGGCGAGGACGGCCCGACCCACCAGCCGGTCGAGCACCTGGCGATGCTACGGGCGACGCCGAACCTCAACGTCTTCCGGCCGGCCGACATCATCGAAACGGCGGAGTGCTGGGAACTGGCGCTGAAGAGCAAGAACCGGCCGAGCGTGCTGGTGCTCTCGCGCCAGAACCTGCCGATGCTGCGCCAAGCACACAGCGACGAGCCACACAGCGACGAGAACCGGTCGAGCCAGGGCGCCTACATCCTGCGCGAGCCAGCCGAGCACCGCGCCGTGACCCTGATCGCCACCGGCTCGGAGGTCGAGATTGCCGTTGCCGCCGCCGAACGGCTGGAAACCGAACACCGCATCGCCGCCGCGGTCGTCTCGATGCCATGCTGGGAGCTCTTCGAGGAACAGGATGCGGACTACCGCAAGGCCGTCCTCGGCTCGGCGCCGCGCATTGCCATCGAAGCCGCGGCGCGGCTCGGCTGGGATCGCTGGATCGGCGACACCGGCGCTTTCGTCGGCATGGCCGGTTTCGGCGCCAGCGCCCCTGCCCCGGATCTCTACCGGCATTTCGACATCACGCCCGAAGCCGTCGCCGCAGCGACGCTGAAGCTCATCATCTAGGAGGACCCGATAATGGCCCGCATCACCCTTCGCCAGCTTCTCGACCATGCCGCCGAGCACGGCTATGGCGTGCCCGCATTCAACATCAACAACATGGAACAGGGCCTCGCCATCATGGAGGCGGCCAAGGCCTGCGACGCGCCGGTCATTATCCAGGCGTCGCGCGGCGCCCGCTCCTATGCCAACGACATCATGCTGGCCAAGATGATGGAGGCGTTGACCGAAATGCATCCGGCCATTCCGCTATGCATCCATCAGGATCACGGCAACAACGAAGCCACCTGCCTTTCGGCGATCCGCCACGGCTTCACCTCGGTGATGATGGACGGGTCATTGATGGCGGACGCCAAGACGCCGGCGAGCTACGATTACAACGTCGCCATCACCGAACGTGTCGCACGCATGGCGCATTGGGTCGGCGCTTCCGTCGAAGGCGAGCTCGGCGTGCTCGGCTCGCTGGAAACCGGCCAGGGCGAGGCCGAGGATGGCCATGGCGCCGAAGGTGCGCTTTCCCACGACCAGCTTTTGACCGATCCCGATCAGGCGGTCGACTTTGTCACCGCCACCCAGGTCGACGCGCTGGCGATCGCCTGCGGCACTTCGCATGGCGCCTACAAATTCAGCCGCAAGCCGGACGGCGGCATCCTGGCTATGCAGGTGATCGAGGCGATCCACGAAAAGCTGCCCAACACGCATCTGGTCATGCATGGTTCTTCCTCGGTGCCGCAGGAACTACAGGACATCATCAACAAATATGGCGGCGAGATGCCCCAGACCTTTGGCGTTCCGGTCGAAGAGATCGAGCGCGGCATCCGCTACGGCGTGCGCAAGGTCAACATCGACACCGATTGCCGCATGGCCATGGCCGGGCAGTTCCGCCGCATCGCTACGGAGGACCCGCGCGAATTCGATCCGCGCAAATTCCTGAAACCCGCCATGGACGCCTTGCGCGATCTTTGCCGCGATCGCTTCGAACGCTTCGGCACAGCGGGCAACGCCTCGAAGATCAGGGTTATCGCCATGGACGAGATGGCCAAACGTTACGCCGCGGGAAAGCTCGACCCGCAAATCGCAACCGCGAAAGCCGCCTGAGCGGCAAACAGGAGACCTGTTATGAACAAGATCGACATGCCGTCAGCAGGCACCCTCAAGGAAGGCAAGGAGCGCTACAAGTCGGGCGTCATACCCTACAAGAAGATGGGTTACTGGGAGCCGGACTACCGGCCCAAGGAAACCGACCTGATCGCCATGTTTCGGATCACGCCGCAGCCCGGCGTCGACCACGAGGAGGCGGCCGCCGCCATCGCCGGTGAATCCTCTACCGCGACATGGACCGTGGTGTGGACCGACAGGCTGACCGCCTGCGAGCTCTACCGCGCCAAGGCGTTCAGATCCGAGCCGGTGCCGAACACAGGTCCCGGCACCAAGACCGAGCAACAGTACTTCGCCTACATCGCCTACGACCTCGACCTGTTCGAGCCGGGCTCAATCGCCAACCTGACTGCATCGATCATCGGCAACGTGTTCGGCTTCAAGGCAGTCAAGGCCTTGCGGCTCGAGGACATGCGCATCCCGGTGGCTTACCTCAAAACCTTCCAGGGCCCGGCGACCGGCATCGTGGTGGAACGCGAGCGGCTCGACAAGTTCGGCCGGCCGCTGCTCGGCGCGACGACGAAGCCGAAGCTTGGCCTGTCAGGCCGCAACTACGGCCGCGTCGTCTACGAGGCGCTGAAGGGTGGCCTCGACTTCGTCAAGGACGACGAGAACATCAACTCGCAGCCCTTCATGCACTGGCGCGACCGCTTCCTCTACTGCATGGAGGCTGTGAACAAGGCCTCGGCCGCTACCGGCGAAGTCAAGGGCCATTATCTCAACGTCACCGCCGGCACGATGGAGGAGATGTACGAGCGCGCCGAATTCGCAAAACAGCTTGGCTCCTGCATCATCATGATCGACCTCGTCATTGGCTACACGGCGATCCAGTCGATGGCCAAATGGGCACGCCGCAACGACATGATCCTGCACCTGCACCGCGCCGGCAACTCGACCTATTCGCGCCAGAAGAACCACGGCATGAATTTTCGCGTCATCTGCAAATGGATGCGGATGGCCGGCGTCGATCACATCCATGCCGGCACCGTGGTCGGCAAGCTGGAAGGCGACCCGCTGATGATCAAGGGTTTTTATGACACGCTGCGCGAGGAGCGCACGCCGCAGAACCTCGAAACCGGGCTGTTCTTCGATCAGGAGTGGGCCTCGCTCAACAAGGTGATGCCCGTTGCCTCGGGCGGCATCCATGCCGGCCAGATGCACCAGCTGATCCATTATCTCGGCGAGGACGTCATCCTGCAGTTCGGCGGCGGCACGATCGGCCATCCGGACGGCATCCAGGCCGGCGCGACGGCCAATCGCGTCGCGTTGGAGGCGATGATCCTCGCCCGCAACGAGGGCCGCGACTATCTGCGCGAAGGGACCAAAATCCTCGAACAGGCGGCCAGATGGTGCACGCCGCTGAAGGCGGCCCTGGAGACCTGGAAGGACGTCACCTTCAACTACGAATCGACCGACACGGCCGACTTCGTGCCAACCGCAACGCCCAGCTTCTAGACGAAAGGAACCGTCGCCATGATGACCAATCCGGGAAACAAGGTCACGCAGGGACAGTTTTCGTTCCTGCCCGACCTGACCGATGAGCAGATTTCGGCGCAGATCAAATACGCGCTAAAAAACCACTGGGCGGTCAGCGTCGAGTACACGGACGATCCGCATCCGCGAAACACCTATTGGGAAATGTACGGCAACCCGATGTTCGACCTGAAGGACCCGGCGGGCATCCTGCTTGAAGTCAACAGCTGCCGGAAAGCCATGCCCAACATGTATGTCCGGGTCACCGCCTTCGATTCGACCAAGGGCTGGGAAGCGCCACGCATGTCGTTCATCGTCAACCGGCCGCCCAACGAACCCGGGTTCCGGCTGCTGCGCCAGGAGCGCGACGGCCGCAGCCAGGGTTATTCGATCGTGCCTTATGCGACCGACAGGCCCGAAGGCGAGCGGAGCTAGCCGAAACCATGCTGGACGCGATAGCAAAGGGCGCTGCCGCGCAGGACGAATCGGTTGATCTGCAGGCCGAGTTCGAGGCGTCTAACATCGACGAGGTGATGGACAAGCTCGACCGCGAACTCGTTGGCCTGAAGCCCATCAAGACCCGCATCCGCGAGATCGCGGCGCTGCTCCTGGTCGACCGGCTTCGCCGCAAATTCGGCCTGACCTCGGGCGCGCCGACGCTGCACATGAACTTTACGGGAAATCCCGGCACCGGGAAGACCACCGTGGCGCTCAGGATGGCCGAAATCCTGCATCGTCTCGGCTATGTCCGCGAAGGCCATATGGTCGCGGTGACGCGAGACGATCTCGTCGGCCAGTATGTCGGCCACACCGCGCCCAAAACCCGCGAAGTGATCAAGCGCGCCATGGGCGGGGTGCTTTTCATCGACGAGGCCTACTATCTCTACAAGCCCGAGAACGAACGCGACTACGGCCAGGAATCGATCGAAATCCTGCTGCAATGCATGGAAAACAACCGTGACGACCTGGTCGTGATTCTTGCCGGTTACAAGAACAAGATGGACCGCTTCTTCGACAGCAATCCCGGCATGCGCTCGCGCATCGCCCACCACCTAGATTTTCCCGACTACGGCGTCAGCGAACTCAAATCGATCGCCGAGATCATGCTGGCGGAACAGAATTACCGTCTCAGCGAGGCGGCGGCCAAGGCGCTCGAGGAGTATCTCCCGATACGCATGCGGCTGCCGCATTTCTCCAACGCCCGCTCGGTCCGCAATGGGCTCGACCGGGCGCGGCTTCGCCAGGCCAACCGGCTTTTCGCGTCGCGCGACCGGGCGTTGACGAAAACCGACCTTATCACCATTGAAGAATCCGATATTCGCGGCAGCCGCGTGTTCGCGGAAGGTAAGCTCGAAGGCGAACCGGAGACGAAGGCGCGCTGACAAGATGACGCCGGTTGGTGTGCAGCGACCGGAAACGGTAGACAGAATGGGAGCCGACGACCATGGGTACTAAGACAATCATCGCGCCCTCGGTGCTTTCTGCGGATTTCTCGCGGCTCGGCGACGAGGTCGAAACGGTCGTCCGGGCGGGTGCCGACTGGATCCATCTCGACGTGATGGACGGCCATTTCGTGCCCAACATCACCTTCGGCCCGCCGGTGATCAAGGCGATCCGCGACCGAACGGACAAGATCTTCGACTGCCATCTGATGATCGCGCCGGCCGATGCATATCTCGCCGCCTTCGCCGATGCCGGCTGCGACATCATCACGGTTCATGCCGAGGCCGGGCCGCATCTCGATCGTTCGCTGCAGGCGATCAGGAATCTTGGCAAGAAGGCCGGCGTATCGCTGAACCCGTCGACGCCGGAAAGTGTCATCGAATATGTGCTCGACCGGCTCGATCTGGTGCTTCTGATGACAGTCAATCCGGGTTTCGGCGGCCAGGCTTTCATTCCGGCGGTCGTCGACAAGGTCAGGCGGATCAAGGCACTGATCGGCAACCGCCCGATCGACATCGAGATCGACGGCGGCGTCACGCCCGAAACCGCGCCCCTGGTCACCGCGGCCGGCGCCAATGTGCTGGTTGCCGGCTCGGCCATTTTCAAGGGTGGCACCGAGGCTGCCTATCGCGCCAATATCGGCGCCATCAGACAGGCAGCCGACGGGGCGATCCGGAAAGCCGCGTAAAACCATTTCATCGGAGGGCAACATGGGGGCGATCCCACCTGTCTGCGATTTCGGCTGGCAAGCCATCGATGCCGTTTTGCCCGGCATCGACGGCAAATCGCACTCGATCTTCAGCCACGCCGGCCCGAACGGGCTGGTCGTAGCCTTCATCTGCAACCACTGCCCTTATGTGAAGGCGGTGATTTCACGCGTCGTCCGCGATGCCAACGATCTCAAGCCCGAAGGCATCGGCTTTGTCGCGATCAATTCCAACGATGCCGACGCCTATCCGGATGATTCCTTCGACAACATGAAGCTCTTCGCCAGGACGAACGGCTTCACTTTCCCCTACCTCCACGACGAGCGCCAGACCGTGGCGCGTGGCTATGGAGCCGTTTGCACTCCGGATTTCTTCGGGCTCAACAGCGAGTTGACGCTGCAATATCGCGGCCGGCTGGACGCAGCGCGACGCGACGCCGGACCGCCCGGGTTGAGACGCGACCTGTTCGAGGCGATGAAGCAAATTGCCCGAACCGGCGACGGGCCGCTCGACCAGATCGCTTCGATCGGCTGCTCGATCAAGTGGAAGGACGCCGCATGAACGTCGGCCTGGGTAGGCGGTTTCGATCGTCGAAAGCGATCCTGTTCGATCTCGACGGCACGCTGGTCGATTCGGCGCCTGATATAACGGCCGCAGTCAACGAGTTGCTGGCCGGCCGCGATCTGCCGCCGCTGCGCCTGGAACAGGTTAAGGCCATGATCGGCGGCGGCGTCAGGAAACTGGTCGAGCGAGCCTTCACCGCTTCCGGTACGCCGCTCCTCGGCAGCGCGCTTGACGAGGCCAACCGCGTCATGGCGCCGATCTACCGCAGACATCTCACCGGCCTGACGACGCTGATGCCTGGCGTCCGGGAGGTTCTCACCCACTTCCACTTGAGCGGAATAGCCATGGGCGTGGTGACCAACAAGCCGCAGTTGGCGGCTCGCGAAATCCTGCTGCATTTTGGGCTGACGGAACACCTTGGCGCGATCGTTGGCGGAGACGCGGTGACATACCTGAAACCGGCGCCCGACGCTCTGCTGCTCGCGCTCGACCAGCTTCAGGTCGAACCTCGTGACGCGCTGATGGTCGGAGACAGCGGCGCCGACGTGGCTGCCGCGCGCGCCGCCGGCATGCCCATCATTCTGCTGCGTGGCGGCTACACCCAAATTCCGGTTGAAGAGCTTGGCGCCGATCTCGTTTGCGATAACCTGTTCGACCTGCCTTCCGCGATGCGCAGGCTGCAAGACGCCGCCTGACCGGCGCCAACCACCAGGCGGGCGCCGGCCGAACGCAGTTTCGAACGGCCGGCGAAGTCGCGTTATTTCCGGGGAAGAACAGGGTTACTTCATGGGGAAGAACCGGGTTATTTCTGCGGAAAAACCGGGTTATTTGGAGAATTGCTTCAGATAGGCGATGACGTTGGCGATATCCTCGTCCTTCTTGAGGCCGGGAAACGCCATCTTCGTACCTTTGATCTTGGCCTTGGGATCGCGAAGGTAGTCTGTCAGCGTGGCTTCG